>JAFGVT010000169.1 GCA_016937825.1 Fidelibacterota bacterium
ATGGTACGCCATCTAGGACTTGAACCTAGAACCAACGGATTAAGAGTCCGCTGCTCTACCAATTGAGCTAATGGCGCATAAGATAGCAAAGAAGCCAAGAAGCCAAGAAGCTAAGAAGCCAAGAAGCTAAGAAGCAAATAAGCAAAAAAGCCAAGAAGTCGGAAGCTTCCGACGATGAGTCTAAGTTATAAGCACATACAATCAAATAACCCATAACCCATAACTCATAACCCATAACTCAAAAAACGTCAGCCTTCGCTCCGACATTTCGGAGCTTCGGCCGACCTTCGTTCACTTTCTCTGACGAATGGCGGAGAAGGTAAACTTTGGTACGCACGGAAGGATTCGAACCCTCGGCCTACGGAACCGGAATCCGTCGCTCTATCCAGCTGAGCTACGTGCGCATATTCGGACCGCTGCAAATCCGGTCCGATTTCAATAAGCGGAAAAATATAAGGGATATGTCCTTTTTTTCAAACGGCAAAATGAATTATTTCCGATCCGGTCATTTTATGAGCATGCGGTACTTCGCACTCCCGCGGATCAGCTGCTTGCTGACAAAATCGGAATGATATTCTCCGTTGAGGTATAAATGCGTCTGGTCGCAGTAATGGGGACTTTTCGGGATACCGGAGTTCCCGGTGGGGATCACGGTCAGCGAGCGGTCCCAGTCATCGGTGGTGTAGATATGCCGGTGCGAGGGTCCGTGTTCTACCTTATAAGGGTTATAATAACGGAAAGCAAAGGGAGCGACCGAAAAACAATCTCCGCTCATTTCAAAGGGACCCCGGTTGAAATTGAAGAACCGGTTCAGCAGCGCGACGCTGCCCAGAGGGTGCTCAAGCCGGAGCTTGTGCAGATCTCCCCAGCGCCAGGCGGCGGGTTTTTTCCCGAGTTTTTGGCTCAGGCCGGCGACGGCATCCTTGAAACTGTTCCGGATCATATCGTTCACACCTTCGACCTCGGGGGTCGTGACGTCATCCGTCCAGAGCGAAGCGGGATTGCCCCAGGTGTTCAGGATAAAATTCCGGACAAAACTGTTGCTGCGGAGGACCATATCGTAATGGAGGCTGTCCAGCTCGTCCGCGATCATGTTTTTCAGGTAAGATAAATAAAAGGCCTCCAGGATGCAGGGTGCGGCGGCGTCTTTGTCGAGTTCTCCGTTCCACGTTTTAAACAGGGCGAAAGCTTCGGTTTCTTTCGGGCTCAGATCACTGTTGCTCAGCACGGCAACCATCAGGGGCTTCAGGTCCGCATAGAGCAGGGAATACCGGTCGTTCTGGAACGACCGCATGTCCTGAACGCTCAGATAGTCCTTTCTTTCAAGCAATTCCCGGATCCGGTTGATCCGGTAGGGCGCATCGGGCCAGTGGCTGACGGAGAAGGGATAGGATTCGCCGACGGCGCGGTTGTTGGCGGACGAGACCATGCAGTTTTCGGGATTGTAGCTGAAGGGAAGGTCCTCGAACGCCATCAAACCGGTCCAGTCGCAGGAATCGGTTTCTCCGGGATACACGGCGTAATCATGATCTTTTTTCAGGGGAATGCCGGCGGCGTTCTGCATGCCGATATTCCCGTGGATGTCTGCATAGACGATGTTCTGGCTGATGGATTTAAAATAGCTTGCCGCGGTGCGGAAGGACTCCCAGTCGGTCGCGCGGTTCAGCCGGTAGACGCCGTAAAGCTCGTTGCTTTCTTCATTGCCGATCCAGCGCATGGAAAGAGCGGATTCGTTGATATTCCGGAATGCAGAAATAATGGGACCGCGATGGGTGAAGCGCAGCTTGACGTTCCGCGTGTCCCCGGACTTGGTTTTTATGGCTTCCTCGCGGATCAGCAGGGGTTCCCACCTGCCGTTAAAAAGGTACAGGGTCGAATCGCCGTTGAGCGTCTCGATATAAAAATCGGTATCATCGGCACCGACGTTGGTCAGGCCCCAGGCAATGCGTTCGTTGTGTCCCGCGACCACGTAGGGCTGGCCGGGGACCGCCACACCGCTGACATCCAGTTTTCCGGGGACGACGCAATGCATCTGATACCAAATGCCCGGCGCGAACAGTCCGAGATGCATGTCATTGCACAGGATCGCCGCACCCGTGCGCGTTTTGTATCCGTTGACCGCCCAGTTGTTGCTGCCGTAGAATACCCCGGTCAGCCCGATATCGCTGAGCTGTTCAAAGGCCTCGTTCAGGTCCGAGGATATTTCGGCTTTTTCCAGTCCGGGGAAGACGAGGGTCGGGTGCATGGCGCTCTCGGGAAGGAAGGCGCGCACCTTTTCTTCGCCCGCCTGCTGCGTCAGCCGGTGCAGGGAAATTTTACTGCGGTAACCGGAGGTCAGGTCCCAGGACATATAGCCGATCATATTGACGGAATGCAGGGGCTCCCAGGGTTCGGGTTCGTATCCGAGGATGGCGAATTCGGGAGGAAGGGTTTTCCGGTTCATTTCAAGATACTGGTTCACCCCGTCGGCGAAGGCGATCAGCGAGAGGCGGACCGCTGGGTCGAGCGCGCTCAGAATGGCTTCGGACTTGTCGCTGATCCTCAGGGCGCGCATCAGGGCGTCGGTCCGGACCATGCGATCTCCGAAGATCTCCGAAAGCCGCCCGGTCGTGGCGCGGCGCATCAGGTCCATCTGCCACAGACGGTCCTGCGCCATGACATAGCCGACAGCCCGATAGAGGTCTTCCTCGTTTTCCGCAAAGATATGCGGGACCGCGTATTCATCGCGGAATATTTCAACGGGCGAGATCATGTTGCGAAGGTCGGCATCCAGATCATAGTCCGGAATGGCGCGCGAACCGATCCGGTCCACAAAAAACAGGCCGGTAAGGAAAAAGATCACGATCAATAATAAAGCGACTTGTATGATCCGAAGGAAAAGCTTCATGATATCACCCCGATGTTAAGACATGTGACTAGGAATTCATGGTGCGAAGGAATTCCTTGTTGCTCTTGGTATGGGACATGCGGTCGATCATGAATTCCATGGCCTCCATCGGGCTCATCTCGTTCAGGAATTTGCGCAGGATCCATATGCGCGCCAGTTCTTTCGGCGGCAGCAGCAATTCTTCCTTGCGGGTGCTGGACCGGTTGACGTCGATCGAGGGAAAGATCCGACGGTCGCTCAGGCGGCGGTCGAGCACAAGTTCCATATTGCCGGTACCTTTGAATTCTTCGAAGATCACGTCATCCATGCGGCTGCCCGTGTCGATGAGCGCCGTGGCGATGATGGTGAGACTTCCGCCGTTCTCGATATTCCGGGCGGATCCGAAGAAGCGTTTCGGTTTATGAAGGGCGTTACTGTCAATACCTCCGGACAGGATCTTGCCGGAATGGGGAACGACGGCATTGTGCGCGCGTCCGAGCCGGGTGATGCTGTCAAGGAGGATCACGACGTCATGACCGTATTCGACCAGGCGCTTGGATTTTTCCAGAACCATTTCCGACACCTGAACGTGGCGTTCCGGCGGTTCGTCGAAAGTCGAGCTTATGACCTCGGCGTTGACATGACGTTCCATGTCGGTGACCTCTTCCGGCCGCTCGTCGATCAGCAGGACCATCAGGATGACCTCGGGATGATTGGCCAATATGCAGTTGGCGATCTTTTGCAGAAGAATGGTCTTGCCCGTCTTCGGCTGCGCGGTGATCAGGCCTCGCTGGCCTTTCCCGATCGGGGTCAGAAGGTCCATGATGCGGGTTGAAAAATCGTTTTCATCGTAGCGTTCGAGATGCAGACGGTCCTCAGGATACAGCGGCGTCAGGTTCTCGAAGGATTCCAGGCTTTTCGCCATGGCGGGATCCTGATAGTTGATGGCTTCGACTTTCAGGAGGGCAAAGAATTTTTCACCCTCTTTCGGCGGCCGCAGCTGTCCCGCCACCAGGTGGCCGGTCCTCAGGCCGAAACGGCGTATCTGGGTCGGCGCCACATAAACGTCCAGGTCGCTGCTGAGGTAGCTGAACCGGACGCTGCGCAGAAAGCCGTACCCGTCCGGGAGCACCTCCATGATGCCCTCCTCGAAGACGTGCCCGCTGCACTCCGCCTGGGAGGCAAGGATCTTGAAGACCAGTTCCTGTTTTTTCAGGTTCTGCACGCCGGGAACTTCCAGTTCCAGCGCCGCTTCCTGCAGGGTCTTCAGGTTCATTTCCAATAATTGCAAAATAGTATAATGTGCTGATTTCTCTTCTTCGTTCAATGTCGTAACTGCTTCGGCCACAGAAACCCCTATGTATTTATGGTTGAAAAGTGAAAGTACGGTGTTGTGGTGTAACATAAATAAGTTGATTCCACATGTCAAGTCGAAAAAACAAAAATACCATAATTTTATTTTTATTTTTCACTCTGTAAAAACACGCGGACGGAGCGGCGGGCGGGGACGTATTTTCCTCCCCGGAGCCCCGTTCTTTGTCCGCCGGGACGGGGTGGAAAATCGGGCCGGAAAAGCGGCACTCAAAAATTAATTATCACCCTAATAAATTGTAAATTCTGAAATTACCGCAGGGGGAATTGTTTTAATTGAAAAATTGATTTGATTTTATTTTCAACATGTTGTATTATGTCTTTCGTAATTCACACTATATATTGTGGATATTCACAAAACAAGGTTAACAGGGGTCTAAATGTCGTTCACAAACATGTTCAAATATCGTGGTAAATTTACGAAAAA
>JAFGVT010000170.1 GCA_016937825.1 Fidelibacterota bacterium
CGGCGATGCTTTCCGGCGTACATACTGGGTCCGTCATGCCGACACCTTAAGCTGTCCCGCGCTGACCTTGATTCCCGGAGAGCGCTCCGGATGGGCGAACTATGCGACCGTCGGGAACTGGTACACGCCGGCCCCCCTCTGGCTGGGCGAACTGAAGGAGAACGCCGCGTCCGGCCTCCAGTCCCTTGACCTTGACCTTGTGCTCACGTTCACGGACACGAAGGAGCGCGAGATCCGCAAGCGGCAAAGCTACTATATCAAAGAGAGAAAATAAGATGACTGCCATGGATATCGATAAAAAATCGTATATGCCGATCTACTATCAGCTTCAGGAGCTGCTCGTCGGCAAGATCGAGAGCGGCGAACTCAGTCCCGGCGACAAGCTGCCTTCGGAAAACGAACTCGCGGCGCAGTATGACATCAGCCGGAACACCGCCCAGAAGGCGCTTCGCGCCCTGGTCACCTGGGGACTGGCGCAGCGCATCCAGGGAAAAGGAACTTTCGTGTCCAACAAATCCGTCACCTTCAGCATCACCGCCTCCCTGGGACTGTCCTCCGAGATCATCGGCATGAACAAACAGCCCCGCAGCCAGATGCTGCAGGCCAAGATCATTGAAGCCACCTACGACATCTCGCAGAAACTGGGAATTGAGAAGGATGCGCAGGTATACATTATTCAGCGGCTGCGTTTCGTGGACGATATGCCGGTCATGATCCAGACCTCCTACATTCCCGTCACCTGTCTTCCGGGTCTGCTGAGCAAGAACCTGGAGGATGTTTCCCTGTTCGAACTGATCATGCACGATTACGGGATCGAGGTCGATAACGCCACGGAAGTCATGCGCGCCGTATCCGTCACCCGCTTCGAAGGGGAAATGCTTCAGATATCCGAATTCTCTCCCGCTTTCCTGCTTCAGCGCCAGACGTATCTCAAGGACGGACGCGTGCTGGAGTACGCCAAGACGATCGTCCGGGGGGACAAGAGCAAGTTTTATGTCGAACTTAACAAGAAAGACCTGAAGGCATGAAAGTAACGACCGAAACGATCTACAATACCTTTAAGAACATCGGACATGATGTTTTTATCAAAAGCCTCCGCGACCTGACCTGCATTCAGATCAGCGATGAGCATTCCATCGTCATTGCCGTGGATTCCGACGGCGGCATCGGACCGCAGGAAGGGGACGTGGTCAAAGTGTCCGCTTATGTGTCGGGCCGCTTCGCCATCCGGGTGCCTCTGCTGGAGATCCTGGCTTCGGGCGCCACGCCCCTGTGCGCTTTCGACATGCTGACCCTTCCCATGAACGAGACCGGAAAGGAGATCCTCCGGGGCATTAAGGACGAGCTCAAGGCGGCAGGATTCGGAGACGATTTCACGGTGTCGGGAAGCACGGAAGACAATGTTCCCACGAACATGACCGGGATCGGAACGACCATCGTCGGCATGGCCGATACGAAAAGCCTGCGCCCCGGCAGCACGCAGGAGGGCGACCTTCTTCTGTGCATCGGTCTTCCCAAGAGCGGACCCGACGACAAAATCGAGCTTCACGATCCCGAGATCATTTCCCAGGAGAGCATGAAACGGCTTCTGGAAACGCCGGGAGTCCACGATATCCTTCCCGTCGGCTCGCACGGTATTAAGTATGAAGCCGAAGAAATGGCCCGTACCGCCGGCATGTCATGGCATGTGCGCACGCAGCACGGCATGAATCTGGAAAAATCCGCGGGACCGTCAACCTGCGTGCTGGCCTCGTGTCCGCAACCCGTGTATCACAATCTTGTTAACTGTATAAAGACCCCGGTCACGGATCTGGGGCACTTCACAAAAAAGGAAACGAATGATTGACCTGAAAGATAAGATCAAAGGCTGCCTGCTTGGCGTTGCGGCGGGAGATGCGCTCGGCATGCCGTCCTCCATGATGTCGCCGGAGGAAATAAAGGAACGCTTCGGCAATATCAAGACCTTTTTGCCGGCGCCCGAGGATCATTTGATCCACAAAGGGCTGATCGCCGGCCAGGTAACGGATGACACCCAGCAGACCCTCGCCCTTGCCGATTCGATCATTGAAACGGGCGGGGTGGATGCGCTCAATATCGCTCAGCACCTGATCCTCTGGGGAGAGGAAATGGGTATTTTCAACACCCATATCGCCGGTCCCAGCACCCTGCGTGCGCTCAATATGATCCGCAGCGGGAAATCCCTTGAAGAATCGGGAAGCGTCGGCGATACCAACGGCGCCTGCATGCGCATCGCTTCCGTGGGGATTTACGGGTACGGCGATCTGAAACGGACGGTCGATGCCGTTGAAAAGGCGTGCAAGGCGACGCACAATACGAACATCGCCATTGCCGGGGCCTCCGCCGTCGCCATGGTGATCGGGAAAGCCCTGCAGGGTGAAAACGAAATCGATCAGCTGATCGGGTATGCGCTGGAGGCCGTCCGCGAGGGCATGCGGCGCGGCAATATCTGGTACAGCGCCTCCATTGAAAAACGCATCAACTGGGTGATGGAGCTGGTCTCGGGCGCGCGGGATAAAAAAGAAGCGATGCAGGCCATTTATGACTATATCGGCGCGGGCGTTCAGATCTCGGAAACGGTTCCCGCCTGCCTTGCGATCCTGAAAATGTCCGGAGGCGATCCCGTCGAAACCGTCAGGATCGCCGCTAACCTCGGAGGGGACTGCGATACCATCGGCGCCATTGCGGGGTCCATGGCCGGTGCGATCCGGGGGGCAAAAGCGTTTCCCGCCTCCTGGGCAGCGACCCTGGAGAACGTCAACAACATCAATTTTGAACATTATACGGAAAAACTCTACCACATCATCACAGGAGAAGTAAAATGAAAAAACTGTCCGGAATTTTCATGCTTATCGCTTTGATCACCCTTTCGCTTTCTGCGGAAGATACCGTTGCCGCGCCGGCTAATGAAACGGAAGACAGCAAAAAACAGGCATCGACCTCGGAGATCATCCTGGGCGTCGATGACTTTAAAAAGAACAACTGCGAGAATGTCGGGGATGCGCTTCAGACGATCACCGGCGTCTATATTTCATCAACGGGAGATATCGGCCTGCGCGATGTTTCTTCCTCGAAGGTCGTGGTGATCCTGGACGGACAACGTCTGAACACGGCGGGAGGCACCGGCGTGAACATCAGCTCGATGCCGATCGATAACGTCGAAACGATCGAACTGCTGCGGGGCGGCCGTTCCGCACAATACGGCGCCGACGCTGTCGGCGGCGTCATCGTGGTCACAAGCAAGAAAGGCGTTCAGGAAGAGAGCCGGAGCAAGAGATCTTTCTACGGCGCAAAGCTCTCCGTGGGATCTTTCGGAAAATTTATGCTGAATCTGAACAATAGCCTTTCCCTTGGAAAATTCAGCAGTTATATTTCCTATCAGTACGATCGCTCCGAGGATGATTTCGTCTACGAATACATGGATTACGGAAGCTATGACATCCCCCTTGACACGCTCGTAAACAACAACAAACTATCCAACAATGTCTTTGCCAAAGTCGATTATGCGATCAACGAAAAACAGAATCTCTCCGCATCTTTCAATCACTACGGATCGGATAACGGAACCCCGGGCATGATCGAAAGCCCGACGCCCAACGCGAAATTGCAGTTCAATAACCAGTCCTACAACCTGGCTTACGCCAACAGCGAGATCTTTACGGGATTTTCGCTTAAGGCGCAGGCCTATTTGCTGGACAATGAAACCAAATTCAGCGATCCCGACGACATCTACTCCGAACCCAGCGATCACGACAA
>JAFGVT010000171.1 GCA_016937825.1 Fidelibacterota bacterium
ATCCATCATCTCTGGAAGCAGGCGGCGACCTATCAGCGGGAGCTGAAAGAAATGTTCGGCATCGACTTCCCGGGATCGCCCCGCATCGACGAGCCCTTTATTCTGGAAGGCTGGCAGGATATTCCGCCTTACCGCCGGGATTTCGATACGAAAAAATATTCCGAAGAAACCTATTTCCCGCGTCCGGGCAGAACGACCCACGATCCGGCCGATTACATGAAACAAAAACTCTATCCGGAGGAATAAGATGGCAGACGCAAGCAAATACCGGGATTTTTTCCCGCCGAAGAATCCGGATGGCACCAATATCATCGACCTGGAAAGCCACAAGTTCGTCAAAATATGGCAGGGTCCCCAGCACCCCGGCATCACCGGGAACATGTCGCTGGAGCTGATCATCCAGGGTGACGAGGTCATGGAATGCAAGACCCACGTGGGCTACCTGCATCGCGGGTTCGAAAAGCTGATGGAACGCAGGAAATTCATCCAGTGCTTTCCGCTGGTCTGCCGTATTGCCGTTCCGGAACCCGACTTCAACGAATACTGCTTTGCCGCGACGGTTGAAGAACTTGCCGGCATTCAGATCCCCGAAGCTGCCGTGTGGATGCGGACACTGATCCTGGAAATGTCGCGGCTGACCAGCTTCCTGATGCATCTCGGCGGCCAGTCCGGCGCTTTCGGCCTCGGCGTGGTCGCACAATGGACCAACTATGTGCGCGACCTGATGCTGGACCGCTTCGAAGAGATCTCCGGGGGACGCATCTACCGCATGCACATGCCCCCGGGCGGTGTGCGCGGCCTGACCCCGGACGGTTTTGACGCTCGCATGGAAGAAACCCTGCGCACGATCGAGGACGTCATGAAAGACGTCGATACGACCCTTTTCAACAATGCCGTGTTCAAACGCCGCAGCGTCGGGCTCGGCTATATCGACCCCGCATGGGTCGACCTCTACGGCATCACCGGGCCTAACGCCCGTGCCGCGGGCGTGCCCAAGGATGTCCGCAAAGACTACCCCTACCTGAAATATCCCGAACTGGATTTTGACGTGATCACGGCCACGGATTCCGACATCTATACGCGCACCGACCTGCGCCGCAGGGAGATCCTGCTTTCCATCGACCTGATCCGCCAGATCCTGGTGAAAATGCCGAAGACCGGCGAATACATGGCAAAAATGCCGAACGTGCTGCACTGGCAGATCCCGAAAGGGGAGACCTACATCCGCTCGGAATGCACCCGCGGCGAATACGGCTTTTACACCGTCACCGACGGCAGCGGCTATCCGCGCCGCGTGAACGTGCGCGGACCGAGCTACACGCACGCCGTGGCCCTGATGGAACGGATGGCCATCGATTGCAATATTGCGGATACGGCCGGCCTGATGTTGTCCCTGCATACCTATCCACCTGAAATAGAAAGGTAAGTTTCATGCGTCTCAAAGATGTACTCAGTCCCTTTTTAGCCTGGAAAAACCTGTTCAGGGAACCCGTTCCGATCAAGGATCCCGTCAACCGGCAGGCCGCTCCGCGCTACCGCGGCTTTCATGTGAACGACATGGACGTCTGCATCGGCTGCGGGACCTGCGAATCCATTTGCCAGAACGCGGCCATCGACATGGTGCCCGTAGAGGGCATTGAAACAACCCGCGAAGACAGCGGCCTGAGACCGAGGATCGATTACGGGCGCTGCTGCTGGTGCGCGCTCTGCGTGGATATCTGTACCACCGGATCCCTGACCATGTCCAACGAATATCAGTGGATCGATACCGATCCCGAGGTGTTCCGCTTTATTCCCGGTGCGGACGGGAAACCCTGGGATAAACGGGAGCTGGGCTACCGGAAGCCCGACAATTATGAACTTTACAATACGGAACGCACCCCTATGCCGGAACTTGCCCCGGAAGACCGCGACAAGTCCTTTATCGAGATCGTCAGAGGATATTCCAAAGAACAGGCGATCCGGGAAGCGGACCGTTGCGTGGAGTGCGGCATCTGCATCGCGACCTGTCCGGCGCATATGGGCATTCCTCAGTATATCGCGGCCGTGCGGAAAAACGATATGGAGGAAGCCCTTCGCGTCCTCTACGAGACCAACCCGCTGCCGGAAGTTTGCGGCCGCGTCTGCACGCACAAGTGCGAGACCGTCTGTTCCATGCAGTACAAGGGCGACCCCCTGTCCATCCGATGGCTGAAACGCTATATTGCGGATCAGGTGCCGCTTGAAAAATACAAAGAGATCCTCGCTGCGGACGGTTTTGAACAAAAGGATAAGAAAGTTGCCGTTATCGGTGCCGGACCGGGCGGCCTTTCCGCCGCCTATTACCTGGCGAATCTGGGCTACCGGGTGAACGTTTACGAAGCCCTGCCCGAACCCGGCGGCATGACGCGTTACGGCATTCCCGAATACCGCCTTCCTTACGATCCGCTGGACAAGGATATCGAGTACATCCGCTCCCTCGGCGTGAAAATGCATTTCAACACCCGCGTGGGGAAAGACATCACCCTGGAAAAACTGCATGCGGACCACGACGCCGTGTTTGCCGCCACCGGACTGCACCTGGGCAGAAGCACCCGGGTGGACGGTACCGACCATCCAAGGGTCTTCCAGGCCATTGATCTTCTTCGAAAGGTCACGGAAGGCAAAGAGATCGAGGTCGCGGAAAAGATCGTCGTGATCGGCGGCGGGAACGTCGCGATGGATATCGCCCGCACGCTGGCGCGCCTGCAGAATCGGAAATACGGCAAGGTCGGGATCACCCTCACCTCCCTGGAGACCGAAGATATCATGCCCGCGGACCGCGAAGAGATCGTCGAAAGCCGCGAAGAAGCGATCCGTATCGAGCCGGGCTGGGGTCCGCAAAGCATTGAGATCGTGAACGATAAGATACGGGGATTAAAGGTGCTGCGCTGCCTCTCGGTGTTCGATGAGAACGGGCGCTTCAGCCCCCGTTTCGACAAGGACGAGACGAACTTCTTTGAAGCGGACATGGTCGTGGAGGCGATCGGACAGGGAATGGATATCACCTACATCGGCGAGGCTTTCGGCAAGGAACTGGCATTGACCGAACAGCGCAAGATCAAGGTGGACGCCTTCTGTCAAAGCTCCCTGCCCTGGCTTTTTGTCGGGGGCGACATCACCGGCGGAACGGATGCCATCACCGCGATCGCGGACGGTCATCGTGCGGCGAAAGGCATTGATAAATACTTAAACCGTGAGACGTGAAACGTAAAACGTAAAACGTGAGACCCTGCTTCGCCAAGGCTACGCAGGGCAGGCGTGAGACGTAAATAATTAAATAGATGAGGTGAGAAATGAAGACCTTTAATGTAAAAGAGATCATTGAATACGCCATAAAGATCGAAAAAGAGAGCTTTGAATTCTACACCCTTGCCGCGAAGAACGTGAAGGACAAGGATGTGCGGGAACTGACCGGCCAGCTGGCCGGGGAAGAGGTCGGACATCAGAACCGCCTCAGACGCCTCATCGATGAAAAAACGGTCAGTCCCGAGGTCCTGCTGAGAGACATGGAGATCGACACCACCCTCATGGACAGGATGGTCAAGACCGCAGACATTTCCCCTGACGCAAGCCCTGGGGAGGTCCTGCAGGTTGCGCTTGAACGCGAGAACACTACCGAACAGACCTATGCCATGCTGATGACCCTGAGCCAGATCACGGACGATATCGTGGATATTTTCCGGGACCTGCGCCTGCAGGAACAGGGGCATGCGAACAAGATCCGCGCCCGGATCGCCAAACTGCCATAACACGGCAGGGAGATCCGGAACACAGCGAGAACCCCGGCATCCCGGGGTTTTTTTATTCCGTCAAAAAAACAGGCGCACCTTCGCGCGCCTGTTCATGATCGATCTGAAAATCGGCAGGGGAACCTGCCGGTCCGTTTTTCACTTATTTTTTATATCCCGTCAGCTGAACGGTCGTTTCTTCCGGCTGGATCAGCATGTGGTTCCCGGTCTTGTTGGTGACGGATTTGATCAGTCCCACGCCCGGCGCGTACCAGTCCTGCTGGACCAAGGTGACCCGGACCAGGCCCATCAGGCCCTTGTCTTTTTCCACATAGCCTTTCCCCACGACCTTGACGCATTTTTCAAAGGTTCCGGCGGGAACGGTGACGGTCTCTTTTTTATCTGCAACCTTAAAGGTGAGCGTCAGGGGGAGAACCTCCATCATGAGCGTGGTCTTGACCTGCCGGTCCCAGCTTGTGCCGGGTGAAAAGGGATTTTTCAGGACATATTCCTGGTTTTCCAGGATCACCGGTTCGGTGGCGTCGGGCGCCTGCGCGGCGAAGGCGATAATGCCCTTCCCGGTCTCATTCAGGAAAACGAAGGAGTTTTTTCCCGCTATATCGGTCTTCTGAGGGATAACCCGGGTTTTTTCCAGTTTCCGGGACTCGAAATTCTCTACGGTCTTTGTGGTCGCTCCGTTGTCGATGCTGTAGGTCCAGACATACCCCTTCTTCAGGGGGAAGTAATCCTCGGACGTCGGACCGCCGCAGGATGACAGCACGAGCAGCGCCATAAGCAAGAGGGCGGCAAAAGTTTTGATCGGTCTCATTGTAGCTCCTTATAAGGTTCTGTTCGGGGATCGTGCAGGATTCAGGCAATTACACCGGCGAATTGCCCCAAGGTCCGGGAATGATCCCTTAATTATAGTTACTTATCTATAAAGTACGTGAAAAACAAGGTTCTTGTCAAGGGAATGTTTTTCGGTTTGACGTCTCTCTTCCCGGATCGCCCCGGCATAATAATACTGTATTTGAGGGAGATATTTTTGTACATTATTTCATTGTAAAAGGAGACCGCATCATGAACAAGCGCACCGCTCTATCCTCTTCATGGCTTGCAGAACGGGAGAAGGAAACCCTGAAACGGAGCGGGGACCGGACCGTCCGTCACAGTATCGCCAATGTCGGACTCGACGAGACCGCGCTGGATCCCCGTTCGGCCGCCCTGCACCCCTACGCCTTTTCCCTGGAACTCGAAACGGGCAAGATCACCTCGCAGAACAAAAGCGGCCGCTGCTGGCTTTTTGCGGGACTGAACACCCTGCGCTACAAGATCATGAAAGACCTGGATCTGGAGAATTTTGAGCTGTCCCAGTCCTACCAGATGTTCTACGACAAGCTGGAGAAGGCGAATTATTTTTTAGAGAATATCCTGGAGACCCTCCAACAACCGCTCAACTCGCGGCTGGTCATGTGGCTGCTGAAGGACCCCCTGCAGGACGGCGGGCAGTGGGATATGTTCACCGCCCTGGTGGAAAAATACGGCGTCGTCCCGAAATACGTCATGCCGGAAACCTACTCCAGCAGCAATTCGGGCAGGATGAACGAGACCCTGACCCTGGTCCTGCGCGGATACGCCTCGGATCTGCGGAACGCCTTCTCGCGCGGAGAAGCGCTGTCCGCGCTGCGCAAGGAAAAGGCCCGGATGATCGGGGAATTTTACCGCCTGCTGACCCTCTTCCTCGGCATTCCCCCGGCGGACTTTGTCTTTGAATATGTCGACAAGAAAAAGAAATTCCACCGGGACCCCGTCTGCACGCCCCGCGAATTCTGCGCGCGCTACATCGGGGATGACCTGGGAAACTATATCAGCGTGATCAATGCGCCCACGGCGGACAAACCCTTCAACCGCACCTTCACCGTCAGGTATCTCGGGAACGTCGAAGGCGGAAAGCCGGTCAAATACCTGAACGTGGACATGCCCGTGTTCCGCAGCCTGGCGGTCAAACAACTCAAGGCCGGAGCGCCGGTTTGGTTCGGCAGCGACGTGGGAAAGAAGATGAAACGCGAAGCCGGCATTCTGGATGAGAAGGTGTACGATTACGAAGCCGCGCTCGGGATCGCTTTCGGTCTTGATAAGGGCGGCCGGCTGGATTACGGCGAAAGCCTGATGACCCATGCGATGGTCCTGACCGGCGTGAACCTTGTCGACGAAGCGCCCAATCGCTGGAAGGTCGAGAACAGCTGGGGCGACAAGAACGGCAAGGACGGCTATTTCGTCATGAGCGACGCCTGGTTCGAACACTACGTCTACCAGCTGGTGATCCATAAAAAACACCTGTCCGCGGCACTGCTCCGGGCATGGGAACGCGAACCCCTCGTACTGGAACCCTGGGATCCGATGGGGTCCCTGGCCTGATACGAAAGTGGATAAATCGTTTTTATCCCGTCCGCGCCGGTGGTAAATTTACAGGCATTGAAAACACAGGAAACATCAGCGGGCGGACCACCGCCGCGATCCGGACATCAAACCATGGAACATGGAACGCCCATGAACGGCGCAAGCGCTCAGAACATCTTTCTTGACCTGCACGTGCACAGCAGCTTCTCGGACGGAACCCTGGATCCGCAAGACCTGATCGCGCTGGCAAAGCGGCGCGGGTGCGAATATATCGCCATTGCGGACCATGACAACGTCGATCACATCTCCCATACCGGGACCATTCCCGGCGGGATCACGTATCTTCCCGCCGTCGAGATCAGCGCCGAATTCCCCGGTACGCTGCATATTCTGGCCTATGGCTTTGATCCCGGCCATGAAGAGCTGGGTCGGACACTCCGCTCCCTTCAGGAAGCCCGCCGGCAACGCAATGCGGTCATGCTGGAGAAAATGGCCGGACTGGGATTCGATATCGGAATGGAAGAACTGGCCGGCGCCGCTGTCGGCGGCATGGCCGGACGTCCGCACTTTGCGAACCTGATGCTGGCCAAAGGCTACGTGAACTCCTATCAGGAAGCCTTTGACAACTACCTGGCCAAAGGACGGCCGCTTTACATGGACAAGCAGCGCCTTGAACCCGAAGCCGCGATCCGGCTGATCCGGGCGGCCGGGGGTATTCCCGTTCTGGCGCATCCCTACCAGACAAAGCTTGAGGGAGAAGCGCTCGAAGAACTTGTCGTCGAATTGATATCCTATGGACTGCGGGGAATAGAAGCGTATTATTCCCGCCACACACGGGAACAGACAGCGCACTATGTGAGATTGGCGAACGACCACCAGCTGCTGATCACAGCCGGGTCCGATTTTCACGGGACGAACAAAGC
>JAFGVT010000172.1 GCA_016937825.1 Fidelibacterota bacterium
AAGAGTCCCGATCTCTCCGTAGGAAAATGTATTCTGTATGGCGCTGATCTCCCAGTAGCCCGTAACGGTATCCGCGCCGATGCCGAAGAATACGTACTGATTCGAGAACTGGATCTTCGTTGCATGTGCAGTTGCGAAAAAACAACAGAAAATGATCAAGGCTGTCAACTTTTTCATCGTGTCCCCCTCGATGTCGCGTTCAGCTCCGGAAAAGGTCCGGAACGATCAAAAATAGAAAAAAAGGGATTATCTTCAAAGAAATTACGGGGTATACGGCGTTCCCGTCACGGATCCGTGATCGCGGACACAGATCGTCTCAGGTATTAGAACAGACCGGCGCGCGAAACCAGGAGGTCATAGTGCTCTTTATACTCGCGTGCCGCCAGATAAAAAGCGTACCAGTCGGTACGGGCAAAATCCGGGGCCGGATCTGCCGCATGAACAATGCTTTGGGTATATTTTTTCTTCCGGTAATCGCGAAAAGCGGCGCGGATCCAGGCGTGCGGATCATAGTAAAGTGCCGGATCGTGTTCGTCAAAAAAACGGTTTTCCAGCAGAAAGGATTTCCAGACGGATGCGCTTTCACTCCGGGAAACGGGCCGGACAAGCTGTTCCCGGAACCGGGATATGTCCTGAAATGCAACCGGGTCGCCGAGGATCTTGGGATGCAGGGCGATCAGGCGTTTCAGCACATCTGCGATCTCATCGAAAGCGGCTTGGTAGCGTTTAGGGTTGCTGACGGTGCCGCTGTCGGCATAATGCGTGATGAAGGATTTGCCGGTATCGTATTTATAGTGCCATTCTGCGGAGGCGATATCCGGAAGCAGTCCGACGTGGCTGTGGCTGTACATCGGCAGGATGCGTCCGAAAAGACGGGAGAACAGTCCGTCGAAATTGATCAGGTACCAGGTGACAAGCCGGTCGTCCAGGCCTTCCACGGTGGAACGGACGTAACCCAGCCCCTGCACGCGGTTCAGGCGGCTGATAATGGCGCTGAACCCCTGGTGCGCCCAGGCATCGCCCAGCACGTGCAGGAGAATGCCCACATGATAGGGGTCACCGGACTTCAGGGCTTTCTCCATGAGGGTCTTGAGCAAGGGTGAATCCGGAAACGTGCGCATTTTCTCTTGAAAACGGCTTCCGCGCAGCGCAGGAATAAAATGGAAGGGAGCCAGTTCTTCGGTCATTTTACGATGCCGGTAGCTCCACACCGTCATGATGCGGGGACAGGTCGCACACCGGTCAAGCCCCCGGCGCTTTCCAAAGATATGACATTTTGTTCCGCGGGGCGTTCTCTTGAAATACACGCGTTCGATCAGCGCATCGTCGACAAATTGAGAAGAATAGGCGATCCGGTAGGATACTTCCTTATTGATGCCCAGCATCCTGCACAGGGCGAGCACCGCATAGTAATGACTTCCGCATTCCATGGGGTGAATATAGAGGAAATAAAAGACAAGTAAAAAACTATTTTTAACGGAACGGCAGGGGATTTTTTATATGCGGGCTTTTTCCTGGCAGCGTGCTGCCTTTTAAATGTCCAATCCGCTGATCCTGAACGATTTCATCCGGCATTTTGTGTATAATTTCCAAGAAAGATATAAATCGACCTCACACAAGGAGCCATCTTATGCGTATCCTGATCACCGGTGCCTCGGGTACAATCGGTTCAGCTCTGCTGAAACAGCTCGGCGAACAGTCCGAACGGCACGATATTACCGTGTTTGACATCGAGACCCGGCAATCCCGCCGGCTTTTCTCGTCCTACCAAAACCGGATCAAGATCTTTTTTGGAGATATCACCCGCCAGGATGACGTCGACGCCGCCTGCAGTGACCAGGACGTGATCATTCATCTTGCGGCGATCATCCCGCCCCTGGCGGACCGGTATCCCGATCTGGCTCGCAGGGTGAATGTGGACGGAACCCGGCATGTCCTTTCGGCGATGCAGCGTCTTTCTCCCGGCGCTTTCCTGTGTTACGCTTCGTCGATTGCCGTTTACGGGGACCGCATCAAGGATCCGGAGATCCGCGTCACCGACCCCCTGCAGGTCAGCCAGGGTGATGCCTATGCAGAAAGCAAGATAGCAACTGAAGCATTGATCCGAAACGCCTCCGTCGACTGGACGATCTTCCGTCTGACGGCCATCATGGGCGTAAAGAACCATAAGGTTTCGGGGATCATGTTCCATATGCCGTTGAACACGCCGCTCGAGATCGCCACGCCCGAAGATGCCGCCCGCGCCTTTCTGCACGCGATAGAGAACCGCGCATTGTTGACGAAAAAAGTCTTTAATCTGGGGGGCGGACCCTTGTGCCGGATACGGTATCATGAATTCATTCAGCGTTCCTTCAGGCTCTTCGGCCTGGGCAAACTGAACTTCCCTGCCTTAGCCTTTGCCCGCAAAAATTTCCATTGTGGGTATTATCTGGACGGTGACGAACTGGAAAACATCCTGCATTTCCGCCGGGATACTATCGAAAGCTATTTTTCCCGGATCAAACGGTCGGTTCCCGAGATACGGAAATGGTTCACCTATATGTTCTGCATCGCGATCAAACGCCATCTGCTTCGTCTTTCGGAGCCCTGGAAGGCCCTGAGAACCAAGGACAGCACCTTGATACGAAGGTTCTTCGGCGAAGAAACGCTTCCGGTTCTGAAATAATCTCAAGAATTGACTTCTGACATTTTCAGGTAAAGCTCGCCCGGCAAAGCTGTTTTGCCTGTTCGTTTCGTTGCGGCGGGAAAAGTTACAGCCCGGGATCAGTATGCTTTCTCGTTTTGATTTTACCGTTTTATTTCGTATAATAAATGCTGATAAAAACAGGCTGACCATGTTAAAACGCCTTTCGAATATCCTGTCCGTCCCAGTCTTGTTCCTGCTGCTGCTTTCCTGCGGTTCGCCCGGATATTTCGAGGGTGAATTCACGCGCGTGGCCGACGAGCTGAATTTTCCCGAAGGGCCCGCATGGCGGCAGGACGAACTGGTGTTTTCCAATTGTTACAGCGGCTGGATCGGCCGGATACAAGATCAGGTCCTGGATACGCTGCTGAGCGCCCGGGACGGACTTGTGAACACGAACGGCACCGTCTATGACGCAGAGGGGAATCTATATATCTGCGAGTACGGCAAAGGATCGATCCTGAAGTACTCGGCAAAGGGCGTCCTGACGACCCTGAGCGCCCGGGACCATCACGGCAAGCGTTTCAACCGGCCGAACGATATCGCGGTCTCGCCCTCGGGCATGGTCTATTTCACCGATCCGAAAAGTTACAATAAGGACATATACGACGGACGTTTGTTCCGGGTGGATCCCCGGACCGGAACGACGGTCTGGTTGATCGACGGACTGCAATTCCCGAACGGCTTGTGCTTTTCCCCGGACGGACAGGTCCTCTATGTCGGCGAATCCGTCAATAAGAACATCCTGAAAGTGACCTGCGGGATGGGCATTCTCGATACGCTGATCACCCTCCCCTCCGGGAACCAGGATCCCGACGGAATGGACTGCGATGTGAAGGGAAACCTGTATGTCGCCTATTTCGGCGGCGGCAAGATCTATGTAGTGTCCCCTGAAGGGACATTGCTGGACAGCCTAAAAACTCCCGGTAAAAAACCCAGCAACCTCGAGTTCGGCGGAGCCGACATGAAGACGCTCTATGTTACCGAATGCGAGACCAACAGCATCTATGCGATCCGTACGAAACATGCGGGAGCGAAAAAACAGTGATAAAGGACATAAAATGAGTGAACATCGGAACGTGATCATTATCGGCACCGGTCCTTCCGGACTGACCGCCGCCATCTACGCCGCACGCGCCGGCCTTGAACCCCTGATATTTGAAGGCGCGCAACCCGGCGGACAGCTGACCACCACGACCGAGATCGAAAATTTCCCCGGCTTCCCCGAGGGCGTCACCGGACCCGAGCTGATGGATAAAATGCGCGAACAGGCCCTGCGTTTCGGCGCGAAAAGCCTCTTCCGGACCGTGACCGATGCGGACCTGAACGCCCGTCCCTTCCGTATCCGGGACGATGAGGGGGTCGATTACCTCTGTGACGCCCTGATCATCTCGACCGGCGCCAGCGCAAAATATCTCGGCATTGAATCGGAAAGCAAGCTTAAGGGTTACGGCGTCAGCGCCTGCGCCACCTGCGACGGCTTTTTCTACCGCGACAAGGACATTGTTGTCGTCGGCGGCGGCGATACCGCGCTGGAAGAAGCGCTGTATCTGACGCATTTTGGAAAGACCGTGACGATCATTCACCGGCGTGACGAATTCCGCGCTTCGACCTTCATGTCGGAAAAGGCCAAAAAACATCCCAAGATCATTATTAAATGGGATTCCGTGGTCGAGGAAGTGCTCGGCACACCCGGTCCCGAAGGGGTGACGGGCGTCCGGATCAAAAACCTGAAGACTGGAAAAACGGAGGTCCTTTCCTGCTCCGGCTTCTTTGTGGCCATCGGCCATCATCCCAATACCGAACTTTTCAACGGTCTGATCGACCTTGACGAACAGGGTTATATACGGACCGAAGAACGCTCGTCACGAACGAACGTTGCGGGCGTTTTCGCCTGCGGGGACGTACAGGATCCCATCTATCGCCAGGCGATCACCGCGGCCGGTTCCGGCTGCCGCGCGGCGATCGACGCGGAGCGGTGGCTGGCGGAAAACGAATCGTAAATTTCTATTTGATTACTAGGGGTGAAGGTGTAAATTCACCCGGATTTTAAACAAAACGGAGGAATAAAATATGTCAATGATTATCGATGTTTTCGCGCGTGAGATCCTGGATTCGCGCGGCAATCCGACCGTCGAATGCGAAGTGATCCTTGAGAGCGGCGCTTTCGGCCGTGCGGCTGTCCCTTCCGGAGCGTCGACCGGAGAACATGAAGCGCTTGAATTGCGCGACGGCGGCGATCGCTATATGGGAAAAGGCGTTCTGAAAGCCGTACAGAACATCAATGATGTCATTGCTCCCCGCCTGGTCGGCGAAGATGCAATGGATCAGGCATACATTGATGCGGTCATGCTTGAACTTGACGGTACCGAAAATAAGGACGTCCTGGGCGCAAACGCCATTCTGGGCGTTTCGATGGCCGTGGCACGCGCTGCAGCCGATTACCTTGATTTACCCCTATATCAATATCTTGGCGGTGCCAATGCGCGCGTTCTTCCCTGCCCGATGATGAACATCCTGAACGGCGGTTCGCATGCCGACAACAATGTGGACCTCCAGGAATTCATGATCTTTCCCTGCGGCGCAAAAAGCTTCTCGGAAGCACTGCAGATGGGCGTGGAAGTTTTCCACAACCTGAAAAAAGTGCTGAAGGAAAAGGGACTGAACACCGCCGTCGGAGATGAAGGGGGCTTTGCACCGGACCTGAAATCCAACGAAGAGGCGATCCAGGTTATCCTGGAAGCGGCAAAACGCACCAAATATGAGATCGGAAAAGATCTGTTCATTGCCATGGATGCTGCGGCCAGCGCGTTCTACGATAAGAAATCGGGCAAATACAACCTCGCCTCGGAAAACAAAATGCTGAGCGCCGATGAAATGATCGATATGTATGCGTCCTGGATCGAAAAATATCCGATCGTATCCCTTGAGGACGGATTGGATGAGAACGACTGGGAAGGCTGGAAAAAGATGACCGAACGGCTCGGGAACAAGGTTCAACTGGTCGGCGACGACATCTTTGTGACCAATCCCAAGCTTCTGCAAAAGGGCATCGATCAGAAATCCGCCAACGCGATCCTGATCAAGCTGAATCAGATCGGATCGGTCACCGAAACCCTCGATACGATAGAACTCGCACAGCGTAACGGCTTTGCGGCGGTGATCAGCCACCGTTCCGGCGAAACGGAGGACACCTTTATCGCCGACCTGGCCGTTGCGACGGGCGTCGGTCAGATCAAGACCGGTTCCGCCTCGCGTTCAGACCGTATTGCAAAGTACAATCAGCTCCTCCGGATCGAGGAAGGCCTGGACGATACCAAAAAGTTCAGGGGCCTCTCCGCTTTAACCGGCCGGAAATAATACCGCAATGTTCCATGACAAAGAGCGGGGGAACATCTCCCGCTCTTTGTATTTTTAACTTATGATGGTTTACCGGACAAAGAAAGCATCTCCCCTTGACGCCCGTGCGCGCATCAAGATCATCCTGATCGTGATCCTTCTCTGCATTGCGTTTCTTTTACTGAACCAGAACGGATTGATCCGGCTCTTTCAGGCCGAACACGAACACCGGACGCTGATCGAAAAAAAGGAATCCCTGGAACAGCGTTCGAAAGAGCTGCAGGAAGAGAAAGAAAAGCTCCAGACGGATACGAAGCACATTGAAAAAGTTGCCCGGGAACAGTACAACATGGTCCAGCCCGGTGAAAAGGTCTTTAAGGTCATCGAAGAAGAATAGCTCCTAAGCGGTCGGTCCGGCGCATCAAGGTTCACCCGGTCCCCGCATGTCTTCGGTTCGCCGCTTCATGTTTTGGTTCGTGTTTTACGTTCATGTTTTTATTTTTTTCATTTCTCTTTCTTCTTTTTTTCACTATCTTGCCCCCGTTAAGGAAGTGGGTATGGCAGATCATTCAGGACTATCAGATAAATCGTGGCATTCCGTATGGATGAAGACGCGTTTTTATATCATCATTACCCTTGTGACCGCCATCCTTCTGGGCATGCTGATCCGGCTGAATCACGCGGAATATCTGCCTGAAAACTCCATCCCTGCCCTCCTCAGCCTTGCCAACGCCGTCACGGCCTATGTCATTTCAAAACACAAGCAGGGAGACCGCAGCTATCAGGAGATGATGAAGCACGTCGCCCGGTGGACAGTGACCCGTTTCCTGAGCATGGCAGTCATCATCGTTCTTCTTATCTTAACAAAAACGGTCCAGCCGGTCCAGTTCATCTTCTCCTTTATCGGGTTCTACATCCTGCATCAGGTCATTGAGATCGGGATCCTGCAGCTGGAAGCGAAAGAAATCTCATGAAAAAGTTTTTACCGAACATT
>JAFGVT010000173.1 GCA_016937825.1 Fidelibacterota bacterium
ATCGACCGCCCGGAGAATGCTCGATGCGGTGATATCGCCGAGACGTTCCGAGGCCGTTGAGGGGTATGAGTAGATAAAGCCCGCATCATCGGTAAAAATGATCCTTTCGGAGATGATCCAGGAATTGAATTCCGCGGCGGTCAGGTGCACAAAGGCGTCCTCTTCCATCCAGCCGAGGTAGCCGTCGGGCGTTTGAACGTAATACTGTCCGCGCTGTTTTTTGTATACCCGAAGCGGCGTACCCAGCACGGCCTGCGTGGCCATTTCGGCGCGTGCCGAGGGTTCCACCCGCATATTGGCCACCGAGCGGTTGACCACGCCGTATTTTTTTCCCTTCAGTTCGGGTGACGGCAGCAGGGCAATACCGTTGACCACGGCATAACCCTCGGCCTCCAGTGCGGCGACCAGGTCCTTCATGCCCGCGGCGCTGTTCATTTCTCCGCTGAGGGTTACGGTCTTTCCCTTTCGTTCATAGTCCACGTCAAAGATGTTCACGCGCCGGTCCGGACAGACCGCCTGCCGGGTCTCGTCGATAAAAGCTTCCACCGGGCGGAGCGGCGTTCCGCCGCAGGAGAACAGGAGAAGCGAAACGAGGATCAGTAAACTTATTCTTTTCATCTGCATTCCTTATGGTTTAACAGGAAAATATAATAAATACGGCCCGATATGAAAACAAAAATGGGGATTCTTGAAGCGGGGGTCCGTTTTGCGCCGAACGGCTTCAGAGGGACATTGCCGGCCGAAGGAATATTCCGGGCGGAAAGCCCGCAAAACCCCGCGTGCGGCTGTGCTTCGGGAAGGCTTCCGAACGGTCTGAAATTTTTATCTTGCATAGTGAAAAACTTACGCTTATCTTTTCGAAAATTTGAAGAAGAGGTACGAATTGAGCTCATTTAATGAATTACTATGTCCCAAATGCGGTGAACCGCTGAATAAAGAGTCCCTGAGGGAGCGCCTGTATTGCCCGCACTGCAGGACGAACCTGAAAAATGACGAATATATCGATTTCCTTGAATACATCGTCGAGCAGGGAATTGTGGATAATGTCGACTTCTTCGACGCCTCGCTTTTCGGGAACGACTTCCTGAAATACGAAACGAACGAGATGGACGACGAACACGACATTACCGACACCGAGAACGACAATCCCCATGATTTTCTCGATGACAATATGATCTCGATCGAAGACGAATTCATCGCCGAGATCGAGAACAATCAGTCCCCCCACGACGATTTTACCATTTTCGATGTGGATGAAGAAGACGACGATGATGAAGAATGAAAAAGAAGCTCCCAAGCGCATTGAGATCAACATCAATGAAAAGACCGCGCAGGGGGTATATGCCAATCTCCAGATCGTGACCCACAGTCCGAGCGAATTCATTCTTGATTTCTGCCAGCTGCTTCCGGGACTTCCCAAGGCGAACGTCATATCGCGCCTGATCCTTTCCCCCCAGCACGCCAAGGCCCTGATGAAAACCCTCGAGACCAATATTGCGCGTTACGAACAGCACTTCGGGCAGATCCGGGAAATTACGGACGCCGGACAGCCGAACCTGAATTTTGACCCCGGTCAGGAAAAAGAGATCAACTAGTCGATCATTCAATTTCGGAACAGCTATTGACCCGCCGCATCTTGCTGCGGGTTTTTTCATTGCGGCGTGTTTTTACGCGAAGGTTTAAAACGCGAGGTTGAAGCGCATATTGCCCGACTGGTTGTAAACGCGGGCGGCACCGGACTGATCGATCTGTTCAAGCCGGTAGTTCAGGGTGAGGATATTCGCGATCTGCAGGGAGATCTGACCGCCGAGACGCAGCGAACGGTAGGATTCAACGGGGTTGTGGATGTCCAGATAGCGGAAATCCCGCCTGTAGGAAAAGATCGGTCCTGCGGAACAGTTCACCTTGCCCTTCCGGAATCCGGGGCTCAGCTCCAGTTTGACCGTGTATTTACTGTCGGTCAGTTCCTGGATAAAGGCTTCCCAGTCCAGAAGCCCGTTATCCTCGACACGGAGAAAAGCATAGCCCTGGAGGTACCAAAGCGGGCCGAAATGGTACTGAATGTTCTGCTGCAGCTTCAATCCGCGAAAGACCATGCTCTGCACATGCACGAAGGCGGAATCCTCGTAATCGTAAACGAAGTAATTGGCATAAAGCTCCTGCTGCGAGCGCCAGCGGATCACGCCGGGGATATGCGTGGTGACCTCCGAGCGGATAGAGTATACCCGGTTCCAGTGGTTTTGCGCGGAGCGTTGGTGAAAGAGGTAGACGTAGTGGTGCAGGAAGAGATTTCCCGAAAGGGTCAGGGAGGTATAGGGCCCCATGCGGTGATGCCAGGCCGGGGAGACCGAATAGCTCAGTTCGTCGCGGTCGTCGTAATTGTTCGTATCGGGGGTGTCGTAATAAAGCAGGGACCCGAGGTAGGAGACGTAGAGGCTGTCCCCTTCGGAGAGACGCCAGGAGACTCGGGCGATCACGTTCTTTTTATCGAAGATATAATCGGCGGGAAGGGTCATGCCGGGATTGGTCGCGGTCGTACGGCTTTGCTTGTAATCGTTAATAAATCCGACGCTCCCCCGGAAGGCGCCGATCTGTCCGCGCAGGCGGATATCGTTCTGCAGTGTCAGCAGCCGGCGGGTTCGCGTTTCATCCTCGCTGTAGTACGAGAAGGTAAGACCGTCGCGCGAGCTGGAAAAAGCAAGAGTGTGCTCCAGTCCCACCCGCTTGCTGAAAGGATAATACAGCCGGTTCTCCAGATAGGCCGCCAAATTCAGGCGCTCTTCGGTATCGGCTTCGCGCGTAACGTAATACTCGCGGTTATAGGCTTTGAACCCGGCGGAAAAATGATCTTTCAGGGAGGAGTCGTTCCGGATGCGGAAGGATACCTTGTTGTCAAAGGTGTAGTTGCGGCGGTTCCCCATCCGGGAATAGTCCCAGTTCAGTTCCGGGTAAAAGAGCAGGCCGGCGCGGCTCCGGTCCAGCTGCAGTCCTCCGTACCAGCCCATGTCCCGGATGTCCAGGCGGGTCTCTGCGGCGTACCCGCTTTCCAGCGTGACGCTGTACAGGTTCTTGCGGTAGTCGGCCTTGAGGCCGGCGCGGCCCTGGTCGTAGTCGTAAGCATGGGATGTCTGCCCGTCCTGGAAAGCAAAGAACATGCCGGTCAGGCCGGTCCGTAATTCGGGCGTCAGGCAATACAGCAGGTCGGTCTTCAATTCGGTCTGTGTTTTCAGCCGGGAGGTCTCGCTGTAGATCGAGCTGCTGTTCGAGATCTTTGCGTCAAAATGGAACTTGCCGTAAGCCGCCGAAACATGGTTCCATCCGCCGAACATATAATAATGGTTCAGTTGTTCGGCGTACACCCTCGTTGTGTCGGCGGA
>JAFGVT010000032.1 GCA_016937825.1 Fidelibacterota bacterium
GAAAGCCTCGGCGGAACTTGCCTACGCCCAGAGCGTTGCGGCGGTGGACTACCTGAGCGACCGCTACGGCGCAAGCCTGGTCGCGGCTCTCCTTTCCCGGGTCAGACAGTCCGGACAATTTTCCACCGGCTTCGGCAGTACCTTCCTGATCTCACCCCGCACTTTTGAAAGCGAATGGCGCGAACACGTCCGGACCCGTTACCGCATCTACATTCTGACGGACTCGAACAACTTCCTGTGGTCCGGCGTGACCCTGCTGTTCCTGGCAGGCGTGTTCCTGACCCGGCGCCGGCGGAAACAAATATTAAAAAAATGGGAACAAGATGAGCGTGAAATGGACTTACCTTCAACGGAAGGAGACAAGCGTGAGCAAACAAACCCTGAAAGTTAGGACCGGCACGGCATTGTTCCTGCTGGCCTTTCTTGCAGCCCCGCTTTTTGCGCAGCTTCCCGCGCAGATCAGCAATTTTGCCTCCCCGGCCTACTGGGGCATGGCGCATTCCGGCGGAGCCGTTGCGGAAGTCAGCACCGCCTATTGGCTGAACCCCGCGCTTTCTCCCTATGACCGTCCCTACTCCCTCAGTCTGAACGAAGCCTTTCTTCCCGGCACCGGGATCACCCTGACGGGACTTTCCGGCCATTACCGTATCCGCGGCGGCCATGTGCTCACGACCGGACTGAATTTTGAAAATTACGGAAGCTTTGAAGCGCGGGATGGCGACGGCATCCCGGAAGGCGAATTCACCGCCTCCCAGTACCAGTTCTTTCTGGGCTATGCCTACCGGATTTCCGAACGTTTTGCCGCCGGTCTTCAGCTGGTCCTCCAGGGAGACCGCATCGACGAATCCCGGGAAAATTACACTTATCTGCGTTACGGGTTCAGCTATACCTTCGGCGCCCGCGCGAACATGCTGGCCTTCAGCGGCGTTACGAACGGACTTGACAGCCGCTGGCGGGCTTCCTTCTCGCACCGCCTGGAATACCTCCCCCTGCGCCTGAACATCGATTTCCGCTGGTACGGCGACGATCTGGACCCCGCATCCTTTACCGACGAAGAAACCGGCGCCTTTGTTTTCCAGTCGGCCGCCCTGTATTTTGCCGAAAAACTAACCCTGGGCGCTTACATCGAAGCCGGGGAGCGCCTTTATCTGATGGCCGGGATCGACCTTGCCCGCCTGAATCTGCGCAGCAATACCTTCGGGCTGGACACCCTGCTCAGCGGCGTCGCGCTGGGCGGCAGTTACCGCTTTGATTCGCTGGAACTCAGCCTGGCTTTGTACCACTACGCCAATTTCACGACCATGACGGCCCTGGGAATAAGCTATTCGGGAAAATAAATCCCGGCGGGGAAATTTAGATCTGCTGAATTCCGGACGGCTCTGCACCGCGGCGGGCGACCCATCGACCTATCGACCTATCGACTCATCGATCTATCGACTTTCATGTCAACCTATTTATCTTTTCTCTTTAAAAAAATGCTGCAGGATCCTGGTACAGGGTTCCTCCTGCACCCCGCTGACGATCTTGACGCGATGGTTCAGGCGCGGATCTTCGCAGAGGTGGTACAGGGAGTCGCAGGCGCCCGCTTTGGGGTCTGCGGCGGCGTAGACGCAGGTATCGAGCTTTGCCAGGATCATGGCGCCCGCGCACATGGGGCAGGGCTCCAGGGTCACGTAGAGGGTACAGCCTTCAAGGCGCTTTTCACCGAGGGTGCCGCAGGCGGCGGTGATGGCGATCATTTCCGCGTGCGCGGTCGGATCCTGAAGACCTTCCACCTGATTGTGTCCGCGTGCGATCAGGACATTGTCCTTTACGATCACCGCGCCGACGGGCACTTCCTGTTCTTCCAGCGCCTTTTCCGCTTCGCGGTAGGCGAGCTTCATCCAGTAGTCATGGCCAAAGGGATTCACGAGTTCCTGCATCAGGTCTCCTTCGCTGCGGCTTGTTTTTTGCGGAGCACCAGCACGCGGTCATCCTGCTGATAATCCCGGACGATCCGGCGCTCGTATGCGCTGAAGATCTCCGTCAGGGCCGATGTCTGCGCAGCCCCGCCGAATTCGAGCAGCGCGCTACCGTCTTCTTTCAGCCATTCCGGGAATTTTTCCGCGAAGAGCCGGTAGAAAGACAGTCCGTCACCCTCGTCGGAAAGCGCCATCCGGGGTTCGTAATAGGAAACGTTCGTCTCCAGCGACGGCATCTCGCGGCCGGCGATATAGGGCGGATTGCTGACGATCATGTCGAAGGGCTCCGCCGGCCGGTATTCCCGGATATCGCGGTGTTCGATCGCCACGCGTTTTTCAAGATTGTAAAAATGGATGTTCCGTTCCAGAACCTTCAGGGCATCTTCCGAACGTTCGAGCGCGATCAGGCGTGCTTCGGGTATGTGCATGGCCAGGGCGACGGCGATGCAACCCGAGCCGGAGCCGATATCCAGGATGCGGATCTCCGCGGGCGGGACGAAGGCCGGTATTTCGGCCTCAGCGTCCGTTTCGGCGGCGGGAGCGGTCTGCGGCGCGGCCGTCTGCCGGGCTTTGCGCATGTCCCCGGCAAGGCGGATCGCCTCTTCCACCAGCCGCTCGGTCTCGGGGCGCGGGATCAGCACCGTGTCGTCAAGCGCCAGCTTCAGTCCGTAAAACTCACAGGAGCCAACCACCTGCTGAACCGGTTGCTTCGCGGCGCATTTCAGGAGCATCGGTTTAAAAACGCTCAGTTCTCCGTCGTTCAGAGGCCGGTCGAATTTCAGGTAAAGGTCCATCCGGCTGCAGGAAAGGGTATCGCAAAGCAACCATTCCACAACGGTTCTGGCATCGTCAACGCCTTTTTCCTTCAGGTAGTTCGCGGACCAGTTCAGAATGCTCATCACGGTCCATGTCACGGCTGTGCTCATGATCAGATATTTTTTAGTTTTTCGACATTGTCCGCCAGTTTCAGCTGTTCGATCATGTCGTAGAGATCCCCGTCCATGATCGCCTGAAGCTGGTGGCTGGTATAATTGATCCGGTGGTCGGTCACCCGCATCTGCGGAAAGTTGTAGGTCCGGATCTTGGCGGAACGGTCCCCGGTGGAAACCTGGGAGCGCCGAACGGCGGCAACGGCCGCGTTCTGTTCGTCAATGGTGTGCTGCAGCAGGCGGCTGTATAATATTTTCAGGGCTTTTTCTTTATTTTTGTGCTGGGAACGTTCGTCCTGGCAGGCCACCACCAGTCCGCTGGGGATGTGGGTGACCCGGATGGCGGAATCGGTCTTGTTCACATGCTGTCCGCCCGCCCCGCTGGCGCGGTAGGTGTCGATGCGCAGGTCGGACTCATTGATCTCCACATCCACCTTTTCAGCTTCGGGAAGCACGGCAACGGTGGCGGCGGAGGTATGAATGCGGCCGGAGCTTTCCGTTGCGGGCACCCGCTGGACCCGGTGGACGCCGGATTCGTACTTCAGCTGTCCGTAGGCGCTTTCACCCCGGATCTGAAAGGTGATCTCTTTTACTCCCCCGCCCCCCATAAAGCTGGCGCTGAGGTCTTCCATTTTCCAGTTCTGCCGCTCGGCATAGCGCGTGTACATGCGGTAGAGGTCCGCGGCAAAAAGAGCCGCTTCGTCCCCGCCGGTTCCGGCGCGAATCTCCACGATGGTGTTTTTGTCGTCATTGGGATCTGGGGGGATCAGCAGAAATTTAATATCTTCCTCCATCTCTTCCCGCTCCGTTCTCAGGGTATCCAGCTCTTCCTTGACCAGCTCTTTCAGCTCGTCGTCGTTCCCGCGCAGGACGGCTTCATCGTCGGCGATGTGCGCGACCAGCCGGGCGTATTTTTCATAGGCCTGCACAATGGGTTCCAGATGTTTCCGTTCCCGGGACAGGGTCTTGAACTTATCCTGGTCCTGAAAGGCCCCGGGATCGGACAAGGCCGCCATCATGGTATCGTAGCGTTCTTTGATCTGCTTCAGTTTTTCCAGCATGGTGTCACCCGTGATGATTATTCAATGGCTTCCGCGACAAAACCGCCGCTTTTGTACTGTTCCCACTCCTCGCCGAAGCCGGTCTTCAGCGCGGCGACGGCGCATTCGATCATACTGTCGTCGGGTTCGCGCGTGGTGATGCGCTGCAGCCACAGGCCCGGTTTGGCCATCCAGGCGACGTACCATTTGTCCAGGTGCTTGCTCGAGAACTTCAGCACTTCGTAACCCAGTCCCATCACGACGGGAATGAACGGAATATGGTAGAGCAGGCGCATCTGAATGGTCAGCGTGGTAGAGAACAGATGCATGACCAGCGCATCCAGCACGGCATAGATGATGATGATATTGATCATGGAGATAAAAAGAAAACTGGTCCCGCAGCGCGGATGGAAGCGGGAATATTTTTTAATATTTTCCGGGGTGAGTTCTTCGCCGGACTCAAAGGCGTAGATCGTCTTGTGCTCCGCGCCATGGTAGGCGAAAAGCCGGCGGATGTCCTTCATCAGGCTGATGATGACCAGATAGAGCAAAAAGAACAGGATGCGGAAGATCCCCGCGCTGATGTTGAAGGCGGCGGCGCTGTCACGCAGTCCGAACAGTTTTTCCGTGATCCACATGGGGGCGATAAGGAACATCACGATCGCCAGGCCGAAGGCGAAAAGCGTGCTCAGCACGCCGGCGGCGCGCGACCAGAATCCCGCTTTTTCCTTGTTCTCTTCGGGATAGGCGATGTCCGCGGAAAAATTCAGGGTCTCCATGCCGATCTTCATGGATTCGACCAGGGAAACGACCCCGCGCACCACGGGCCATCCGTAGAATTTCTTCTTTTTGGCCAGGGAGGTGAATTCCTTGCGTTCGGTAACGATGGCGCCTTCGGGGGAACGCACCGCCGTGGCATAGGCCTTGGGCGTGCGCATCATGACCCCTTCCATGACGGCTTGTCCGCCGACCAGGATCGTGGATTTTATTTCATTCTGCTGTTTCATGCGGGTGATTTCTTTTCATTTGGGTGATCAAAACTATTTGAATAAACAAAAATCATCCCGGAGTGCGGGATGATCTTATATGTAAGGGGTAAAAAAAGCTAATTGTCTTTTTTTACGCCGTATTTCCTGTTGAATTTTTCGATACGCCCGGCCGTATCCAGCAGCTTCTGTTTCCCGGTAAAGAAGGGATGGCAAGCCGAACAGATCTCGACCTTCAGGTCGCCGGAAGTACTGCGCGTTTTGATCGTATTGCCGCACGCACAGGTCACCGTGACCTCGTCGTATTTTGGATGAATTCCGTTTCTCATATCTGACTCCTATATTCCAAAGCCGTGTATTATACGATTACATTCCCGATTAGTCAAGATATTTTGACAAGA
>JAFGVT010000006.1 GCA_016937825.1 Fidelibacterota bacterium
GAATGATCACCTCTTCACCCTCGACCTTGCGGCCGCGCATCAGGATTCGGCCGTCGCAGATGACGGTATCGATGCATTCCGGATGGGCGCTGTAGACCATATGAGAGATCAGGTGTCCGGGCGGGGTGAGCGTCGGGTGGTCGAGGCGGACCAGCAGGCAATCCGCCAGCATGCCCTCTTCGATCCGGCCGGCATTCAGGCCCGCCGCCTTTGCGGCATGGACCGTGGTCCTGTCAAAGATCTCGCGGGCCGGCGCGACGGTCGGGTCACTGGAACGATCCTTTGCGCGAAGCGAGGCGATCTTCATTTCTTCCATCATGGAGAGATTGTTGTTCGAGCAGGCGCCGTCCGTAGCGATGACAAAAGGAATACCGGCCGCTCTTGCTGCGGCATAATCAAAAGAACCCGAACTGAGCTTCATGTTCGACGAAGGACAGTGCGCGATCGTGACACCCCGCTCCTTCAGAAGGCTTCTGTCCGTATCGTCGAGGTGAACGGCATGGACCGCGGTCAGATTCGGACCGAGAAATCCCAGTGAATCCAGATACTGCACCGGGCGCATGCCGAACTGCCGAAGCGAATCGGCCACTTCGGTCAGGGTTTCGGAAACATGGATCTGCAGAGGAAGCGCTTTGGCCCGCGCTAGTTCGGCACAGCGTGTAAGCAGCCTGGCGGAGCCGGAATAAATGGCGTGCGGCGATACGGCAAAGCGCACACGAGGAGAATAATCGGAAGAGCGTTCTATGGTCTCTTTTGCGAACGCGATCAGATCATCGGCTTTCGCCGGATCGTTCCCGTCGATCAGAACGGGTGCGATATCCGCCCGCATGCCCAGTTCATCGGCGGCGCGGGCCGTTCCGTGCGGGAAGAAATACATGTCGTTAAAAAAGACGGTTCCGCTTTTGATCATTTCCAACGCGGCAAGGCGGGCGCCGTGATAAACGTGATCTTCAGTAAGATTCTTTTCCAGGGGCCAGATATGGTCCGTCAGCCAGGAATGCAATTCAATGTCATCGGCATATCCCCTCATCAGGGTCATGGCGGAGTGGGTGTGCAGGTTGTAAAAAGCGGGCAGGACGGCAAAACGCGATCCGTCGATCACGGTGTCTGCGAACCGCTCCAATCCCGGTGCGATCGTCGTGAAACGATCATTCTCAATATAGATGTCGGTCCTGTCTTGATTCAGCAGGACCCCTTTGATCAGAATGGACATGCTTACTCCTTATAACGTTCCGGCCAGCATTTGATCAGACGCTCGAAGATGAATTTTTCATAGCCGAGGGATTTGGGGCGGTACAGGACCTCCTCCGGGCCTTGTTCCGGCAGATAATCCTGTGAAGCGAAACCGCCGTCATGATCATGGGGATACTGATAGCCAAGCCCGTACTGGAACTGTTTCATCATTTCCGTGGGGGCGTTTCTCAGGTGCAGGGGCACGGACTGAAAACCCGTATCCCGGATGGTTTTTTTTGCGCGGTTGAGCGCCATGTAGGAAGCATTGCTTTTCGGGGAGCTTGCCAAAAAGGTCGTGACCTGCGAGAGTACGATGGCGCATTCGGGCATCCCGATCGCATGGACGGCCTGGAACCCCGCGTTCGCGATCACCAGTCCCTGCGGATCGGCATTGCCGATATCTTCGGAAGCCAGGATGATCAGCCGGCGGGCGATAAAGAGCGGATCCTCGCCGCCCTCAAGCATGACGGTCATCCAGTAAACCGCCGCATCGGGGTCGGACCCGCGGACGCTTTTAATAAAGGCCGAGATGGTGTCGTAATGGTAGTCGCCGTCCTTGTCGTACAGCAATGCGCGTTCCTGCAGGGCCGTGGCGATATCTTCCTTGCTCACGGCAAAGGACACAGAACCGGGGGTTTTACCGCGAACCAGCTGGACCGTGATGTCAAGGGTGTTGAACATTTTTCGTGCGTCCCCGCCGGAAGCCTGGATCAGGAATCTGCGGACATTCTCCGGCAGGTCGATCGCGTACTGTGAAAGAACGATATCTTCGCGCAGCGCCCGGTCGATCAGGCCGTCAAGGTCCTTCTCGTTCAGGGACTGCAGGCGGACAATGCGGCAGCGGGACAAGAGCGGGGAGATCACTTCAAAGGACGGATTTTCGGTCGTTGCGCCGAACATGACGATATCGCCGTTCTCGACCGCGTGGAGCAGGGCGTCCTGCTGGCTTTTATTGAAACGGTGGATCTCGTCGATAAAAAGCAGGGTCTTTTTCCCCATTCCGTGATGGGAGGCGGCCTTCTGAATGACCTCCCGGACATCCTTGACGCTTGCGCTGACCGCAGAGAGTTCATAGAACACCGCATCGGCAGCGTTGGCAATGATCCGTGCCAGGGTTGTTTTGCCGGTCCCGGGCGGTCCCCAAAGGATCAGGGAGAACAAGGCTTTCGAATTGATCATGTTATGAATGAATTTTCCTTCGGAAACCAGTTGTGCCTGGCCGGCGAAATGTTCGAGATGTGCGGGACGCATCCGCGCGGCCAGCGGGGGCAGGTTGCCCGGGGATGAAAATAAGGTTTTCTCGGACATGGGCGTTTTAATCTTCTGCAATGCAAATCTCTTTTTTTATGACCGATATCAGGGTTTTAAACAGCAATCCCGCGATCGCCAGGGACAATACGGCAAAAAGCGCATAAGCGGCGTAACTGAAAAACGGCTTGCCGGTCTCATGATGCATCAGGAAACTTGCGATCGTGATCGCTGCGAGGGGGAAGGAATAGGCCCACCAGGACAAGTAGAACCGTATCCTGGAAAACAGTCTGATCTGCGTGAAAAGCAGGATGAACATGAACAGCGCGAAATAATACAATATATAGGCAAAGGCATCGATCGATCCCGCAAGCCTGACGTACGAAACAAAACCGATCGCCGGCGGGGCGATCAAAATAAAAAGCGTGGGCAGGAGCCTTTCCGGAAGGGGACTGTGGAAAATAATGCGATTGATAAAAATGACCAGCAGGATGCCCCAGAACATGATGCCAATGCTGTAAAAGAACCAGGAGATCTCCGGCGGAAAATGCGCCACGCCTGAAACCGGGACCAGCAGATTGCCGACTGCGGGAATGAACCATCCGGGATTCATGTGGTTGATCTCGAATTTATCGTGATGGATCCAGATGGTGATGATCTTCACCGTAAAGAGAAGTTGAGCGGCGGAGCCGATCATCCATAAAATCTTTGACACAGGAGGTGCGATGGTCAGGAAAAGGATGCTTAAGAGCAGAAGGCTGATCGAAGTGGTCGGAAAAAAACTGAGCTTGAGAGGATTTCTGAACTCAGCCAGGACTTCGGGGAAATAGTTTATCATTTTCATCAGATAGAACAGAATGAAAACTGCGAACAGAAGAACGGTAAATATCAAGAACCCGTTGCTGAGCAAAAAGGATGCATTCAGGGCAGTTTCCGTTCGTTGAAAAGCGATCGTAAAACCCGCCATGCCGAGGATCACGGAAAAAAATGAGATCGGAAAATAACGCAAGCGCAACTTTTCTGACATATGCTTCTCCCGGTTGTCATCAAATCCAAGAGAAAGTTAAAGATTTAAGCTTCAACTAAAAAGATAAAATTAGGGGATTACGTTCCGATGAACGTGAAATTGACGCCGTCAAACAAGCCCTTGTCGCTGAGCTTGATCTCCGGAATGACCAGCAGGGCCATAAAAGACAGCGTCATGAAGGGGGCGGTCAGGGGGGAAGCGAATTCCTTTGCGATGGCATCCAGTTCGGAATAGGTCCGGGCAACGGCATCGTAATGTTTGTCGCTCATCAATCCCGCGACCGGCAAGGGCAGGATCCTGGAGATATTCTCTTTTGCGCATACCGCGCTGATCCCGCCTTTCTCCGCAATGATCAGATTTACCGCGGCAGCCATATCCGATTCGGAAACCCCGACAACGATGACATTATGTGAATCGTGCGCGACCGAGGAAGCGATGGCACCCCGTTTTAAGCCGAATCCCCGGACAAACGCAAGCGCGGGTTTTTTATCTTCGTAACGGTTGATCACGGCGATCTTTAGAATGTCGTTCCGGACGTCGGAAACCAGATTGTGGTTCTCGATCATGATCTGACGGAGGGAGCGTTGGGTGATCAGCTGTCCGTCAACGACCTCGATCACGGGCGATTTTTCGTAGCGGTTCTCAACGAAGAAGTCCCGGTCGCTCTTAAGGCGGGACTGAAAGTTATTGATGCAGGTCACGCGCGGACGCGGGAAACGGGTTTTCCCGTTTTCGAAAACGACCTTCCCCCCGATCACGGTCTTCAGGATGTTCATATGTTCGGGATCGTCGATCACCAGAAAATCGGCCGGGTCGCCCTCCTGAAGAAGTCCGACATCCAGGCCGTAGTGCAGAACGGGGTTTACGCAGGCCATGCGAAGGACCTTCATCAGGTCAAGACCGTAGGCGAGGGCACGTTTTACGAGTTCGTTTATATGACCTTTCAGCAGATCGTCGGGATGCTTGTCGTCCGAGCAGAATGCGCAGTCCTTATAATGCTCTTTCGCGATCGGGATCAGTTGGTCAAAATCCTTTGCGGCGGAGCCCTCACGGATGAACACCTTCATGCCGAGGGACAATTTTTCAAGCGCTTCGTCCGGGGTCACACATTCATGATCGGTCTCGATCCCGGCATTTACATATTTTTTAAGATCATCCCCGCGCAGGCCAGGTGCATGACCGTCAATACGCTCTCCGTAGGCTTTGGCAAGTTCGATCTTTTTCATGACTTCGGGATCGGCGTTCAGGACGCCGGGAACATTCATGACCTCGCCCAGGAATTTGATCTCCGGATTGTTATGGAACAGCCGTCCTGTCTCCTCCGCATCGATCCTGGCGCCGGCGGTCTCGAAAGGTGTGGCCGGGACACAGGAAGGCACGGAGAAATAGAATTTCAACGGACTTGTTTTGGCATTGTCGATCATAAAGCGAATACCGTCCGTTCCAAGCACGTTCGCGATCTCGTGCGGATCGGAAACAACGGCGGCGGTACCGTGTCGCAACGCTATCCGTGCAAATTCCGACGGCACCAGCATGGAGCTTTCGATATGAATGTGCGCATCGACAAAGCCCGGAATGATATACTGACCGTACGAACCCTCATCTTCAACAATTGAAGCAATGTGTCCGTCCGCCAGCGTGAGGGTACCCGGAAAGATCCGTTCGTTCAGAACATCGACAATATTTGCGGAAAGGGTTTTCATGAATAGAATATACCGAAAAAGTTAAAAACCTGACTCAAGTATTTTTGTTTATTATCAGAACCAAAATAAAGCAAGGCAACTTATTATATTGCCATATGACCGAATATGCAGTAAAATAAATTATATACAATAAAAAACGAAAAGGCGTCAACATGAAAAACAGAAATCACCTTATTTTTCTGCTTCTGGTATTTCTTGTTTCCTGCGGTCGGAAAGAAGCTGTTTCCGTACCCCGGACCGGATCCTTTGAAGATGCTTTACACTCCCATTTGATACGTGTAAAGAATGAAGTGGAAAAGATCAGGGATCCGAAGACGGGAGAGCCTGTTGCCATTCCGCATTTTGACCTCATCCTTAAAACGGCGGGAGCTTTGGGTAAGTCGACAGATCCGGAAGAAGATGTTGCCATAGCGTATTCCCTGCTTGGACGGGCCGGCGATGTGGATTGCAAGGTGCCCGATCTTAAAAAGCCCCTTCGCTTTCCCGAAGCTCACCCTATTGACCCGAAGACCGGCTTTGAATGGTATTATTTCGGTACATACATGAATGTCGCCGATCCGGAGGGAACGCAAGGTCGCATTGCCGTTCTTTTGTCAATGCAGAAACAACGGATCATCGGGCTTACAACACAACAGGAGTACGGATTATCCGACGAGGACTGCTTGATGTTCATCAATTTGGTGACGGCGACGGTGGACATACCCGGACAGGAAAAGATCATTCGCCGAAACGGTAACGTCCAATTGCCCGCAATGGGAGGCATGGGCGGCTTCAGTGACAAAGGAGAAGACTTTTATATGGCCTGCGGGCCTGACAGCCTGATAGGGTCCCGCGATGTTTTGCCGCTGAAAGCTATTGTCAACGACGGTGAACATCTTAACATTGATATTACGTTCATCGCTCCTGAGGGAATGGAGCCCCGGCACGCTTTCTTCAAACAAGGAATACCCAATTTGCGCTTGAAAGGCACCGGGTATACGAACGATCCGTCACCGGGAATATATTACAGCTGGCCGCAACTGAGAGTTGACGCCAAAACAAATAACCGCCTGATCGTCGACGGCATCGCTTATCAAATTATTGATGGCGGGGCATGGATGGATCATCAACTGATGATGCAGAGTCTAAGAAACCCGAAGAACGATCCGCACCCGCTTCCGTTTGTCGAAGACCCCATGCCCGTTAACGGTTGGAGCTGGCAATTCTTTAATCTCGAAAACGGCCATGCTTTTACGGGCGCCGCTTTTCAAAAAGGCGAATTTGACCCGGACCCGACAATTGTATACGGATATTATCTCGAACCAACTAAGAACGGAAAAAGATGGAAATCAACCTATATGTGGGGAAAGCTGCATTTAAGGGATTTTAAAGATTTTCCGGTTATTATCGGTGATGCCGCCTCACCGACGGTCAAGCTCCCGAATCGCTGGGAATACGAGGCCATAGAGGACATTAAAGAAAAACTTTTCTACGGTGTTGCTATCCCTTGGTTTAGCGATGGATCTTTCAACGGTCAGTCCCGCCAGATCATCGGAGAAAACCCCGTTGATTATCGGGATAGTATTAATGCGGATATCAAAGGAACCGGATTCTGCGAATCGGTTGGTTTCGAAGAAGTATCGGCGTATATCGGGCGGGCGGTGGACCGTCTGAAACGTGAACGGTAAATATTCCGCCATAACAATAAAGGCAGCATTATTTTTTCGATGGAGTTAACGCATCCGTAATAGCGATCATGTAGGCTTTCGAAGAAATGGTCGCGCCGGTAACCGCATCGAAAACAGGTTCTTTCCGCCCCACGATCTTATCGTTCAGTTCCGCGATGAACGCATCGGGCAGAATGGGCATTTGACCTTCGGGGATGAGCACCTGAGTGATCTGATGGTCTGTTACGACCACGCTTACCCGAAATGTCCAGCGCCCGATATCGCAGCGACCCTCATATTGTCCGTCCGCGAGGGTGGCCATGTCGATGTCCGGAAGCTGAAAGTCTCGCACGTCTTTCATGTTTTTTGTGCCGGCAATAAAGGATACGATCATCAAAGCGGCCAATACCGCCAGGACGATCAATACAATTTTCCCAGCTCTTTTCATTTGTTATCTCCCTGTGAAGGTGTTCACGATCCAACTATTAAAAAGGATTATTTTATCAGAAGCATTTTTTGCATGCCGGCAACATGACCATTCACCTTCAGCACTGCAAAATAGACCCCGGCAGAGTATGCATCAGCCCGCCAGTTGCAGCGGTAGATCCCCGCTTCGCGTTTACCATTGTAAATCATGGCCATCTTTCGTCCCGAAATGTCAAAAACAGACAGGTCAATGTCCGCCGGTGCTCCCAGGTGATAAACGATCGCGGTCACGGGATTGAAAGGATTGGGGTAATTAGGATAGAGGGCGATGGTCTCGGGCACCTCAAGAAGCGCTGTCCTTAGGTTGCTGTATCCCGGCGTGGGGACTGCAAAGAATTGCCATGTGGTTCCGCCGTCCGTTGTTCGGCCGTAAGAGACATCCGTTTCCTGTTCGCCGAAGGTGAGCGAATCAACAATGCTCAGGCCGTCCGCTTCCGTTAGGGCAAGGAATTCCCCGCCGGCACTGAGCTTGAAATTGGTATGCAGGCCGACTTGCTCCCCATCTTCATCGCACCAGAAAAGCAGCCAATCCCCGGGAGCGATCTCCGTGCCGTCCGGGATGCGCCATTTGGTGAGGTTGTCGGACTTGTCCGTAAGATACATGCCGCCGAGATCCAGGGTTTCATCGGACGCGTTGTACAGTTCCAGCCAGTCATCGTGATCCCCGTCCTGGTCCGTGAACGAGGTGTCGTTGGATGCCAGGAATTCATTGATGCATATCTCAAGGCTGCTGCTTCTTAGCTGTTCGAAAGCGGCAAAGTCCGTACGGGGCCATGCGCTTTGGCCACCGAGCGAATCAAGGGCAAGGATCCGATAGAACAGTTCGTCTTCGCTTAGGGTCGTCGAAACGGTCCAGCGGTCATATTCCTCCACAAGAGGTGTGCCTGCGATCCTGTTCCGGGAAAAGGCGATCGTGGACACCGGATTTTCAGAGGCGCTGTATGTGACCAGTGTCACAGAATCAACCCCGGAATGGCTGAAGACCGCGGCGTTCAGGGTGGCTTCCCGGCCGCTGCGCAGGACCGTACAATCGTAGATGGACGGATCCGCTGTCTGCCAGTTCAGGTCCGCGAGGGTTTGCTGGGCGCGTTTGCGCATGAACTCGTAGAGTCCGCGCTCGACATGGCCGTTGCGGTAATCCGTAGAATAGGAATCGTCAAAATCCGCGATCGCGAATCCGTGATCCTGCGGGTAATAGGTGTCGTTCAGCACATAGGGCCGGATCAGTGCCTTGATGCTGTCGCCAAACCCGGTCCACTGATCCTCGCGGAAGACCTCCCGCGTATAGAATTCGATGAAATGCGTAAAGAGGTTCCGGTATTCGGGTGTGTTGAAAATGATATCGGACAGGGGACGTCCGTCCGCATCCATGACATCGTAGCTGTACATATTGATGCGGGTCCAGTTCGGTTCGCCCCAGTTGCTGCCGCCCACCCAGTCGATACCGAAGGTGTTGTCGTAATCGTATGGAAGGAGCCGGAACTTCCCCGTTGAGGGATTGTGGTACAGATAGTAATTGTTCCGCAGGTAGCGGTAGTCGTCCCA
>JAFGVT010000174.1 GCA_016937825.1 Fidelibacterota bacterium
AGGAACAAGGGAGATGGATACCTTTATCGACGGGAACGACACCCTGAACATTCATTTTTACGGCCACGGCTCGCTTATGCTGGACTATAACGGGCTGAGGATCTATGTGGACCCGGTCGGGCGCTATGCGGACTATGCCTCCCTCCCCCCTGCCGATATCATCCTGATCACGCATGAACACGGGGACCATCTGGATCCTTCGGCGGTCCGCGAGATCGCCGATGCGGGAACACGCATCGTTTCGAACGCCAAAAGCGCGCAAAAACTGGAAGCGGCAAAGATCCTGAAGAACGGAGCGTCCTGTGACATCTCCGGACTTACCCTTGAAGCCGTACCGGCCTACAACACCACGAAGGGCAGAAAAGCCTTCCACCCCAAAGGGAACGGGAACGGCTACGTTCTGACCCTTGGAAATAAACGGGTATATATCGCCGGCGACACCGAGGATATTCCCGAACTGAAAAAACTGAAAGCTATCGATATCGCCTTTCTGCCCGTCAACCAGCCCTACACCATGACACCCGAACAGGCCGCGCGTGCCGCCCGGATCATCCGGCCCGCCGTTCTCTATCCGTATCACTACGGCACGACCGATGTCTCTCTGTTGAAAGACATGCTGAAAAGCGAAAGCGGGATCGAGGTGCGGATCCGAAAATTATCCTGAAAAACCGCCGGCGAAGCGCGGGCGGAACGGAAGAGATCGCCGCCTCAGCCCTTCCGGTCCGGATCCCGCCTTTCTTTTTTCAGCTCTCTTCCCCCGGAAAAAACCCTTGTGATTTGAAATTTTTTACCGGTACATTTACCGGAATCACATAATCAGAGGTAGCAGGATGATCGACGTACAGCAGCTGACCCATGTCTATCCCGGCGGAAAAGGTATCTTTGACCTGGATTTTACCGTTCGCGAGGGTGAAGTGTTCGGGTATCTCGGCCCAAACGGCGCCGGAAAGACCACCACCATCCGGAATATCATGGGCTTTGTCAACGCCCGCAAGGGGCGCGTGACGATCCGGGGTCTGGATTGCCGCAGGGACACCGCCGCCGTGCAGAAATTCATCGGCTATCTTCCCGGGGAGATCGCCTTCTTCGACAACATGAAAGGACTTGAATTCCTGAAATTCGTCGGAGACATGCACGGCATGGCGAACACCCGCCTGCGGGACAGCCTGATCGACCGCTTCGAACTGGATGCCTCGGGCAGCATCCGGAAAATGTCGAAAGGCATGAAGCAAAAACTTGGCATCATTGCCGCCTTCATGCACGATCCGGAGGTGTACATTCTGGATGAGCCGACCGGCGGCCTGGATCCCTTTATGCAGAATGTTTTTATGGACCTGATCAGGCAGGAGAAAGCCCGCGGCAAGACGATCATGCTGTCTTCCCATATCTTTGATGAAGTCCAGCGCAGCTGCGACCGGGCCGGGATCATCCGCGACGGCCGCCTGGCAGCCATCGAGGATGTCAAATCCCTGAACGCAATGAAAAGCCGCGAATTCATCGTGACCCTCGCGACGAAAAAAGACACCCAAAACCTGCTGGCTTCCGGACTGGAAACGCAAAAGCTCGACGAGAAAAAGGTCCTGGTCCGCGTGGCCCGGAATTTTGACGATTTCATCCGGACGCTTTCGGCCTACAACCTTGCGAACCTGGATATCCGCCAGCGTTCGCTGGAAGATATTTTCATGAACTATTACGGAAAAAAGGGGAACGGCCATGAATAAAACACTTTTTTTCGCCTCCCTGAAAGCGAACTGGAAGCTGCTTCTGGGCACCTTCCTGGTTCTGGCCATGTACCAAAGCGTGATCATCGGCATGTACGATCCCGAATCGGTCGAGGCCATGAAGGCCATGATCGAAGCTTTCCCCGAAGGCATGATGAGCGCGTTCGGCTACGATCTTCCGGCAAACGACCTTACAGGCCATATGGGAACTTACCTCTACGGATTTCTGATGCTGGTCTTTCCCCTGATGTATGTCGTTCCCGCGGGAAATAATCTCATGGCCAAACATGTGGACAGAGGATCCATGGCCTACCTGTTGGGAACGCCCAATACCCGGATAAGGATCGCGCGAACGCAAGCCGTCTTTTTTGTGAGCTCTACGCTGCTGCTGTTCTTTTCCGTCGTGCTCTTCGGCATGCTCATGTCCGAGTCCCTGTTCCCGGGCGAACTGATCTACGGCGATTACCTGCTGCTCAATCTGGTGACCGTCGCGGTGTACATGGTCCTCTGCGGGATCGCTTTTCTGGCCTCCTGCACGTTCAACGAATCACGCGGGTCGATCATGGCCGGACTGGGAATCCCGGGTGCCTTCCTGATCTTCAAGATGATGTCAGCCGCCAGCGATCAGCTTGAGGGACTGAAGTACGCGACCCTTTTTTCCCTGATCGACGTGCCCCGGATCTTCGAACACAGCGGCTACGCGCTGTTGACGAGCGGGATCCTGATCGCGGTTAGCGTACTGCTCTTTGTTCTGGCGATCCGAATTTTCAATAAGCGGGGATTGAACATCTAGGCCCCGCTGCACCGCAAGGCCTCAACCTTCGCTTTCTTGACAGCGTTTCGGACGAACATAAGCCTTCCGGCCGCTGCATGCCGGATCAGGGGCGACCAAAAAAATATTGCTCAATGTTTTATTTTGTGGTTATATTCTTATAAGGATTAACCAGCACACCCTTAGAACGGATAGGACGTGTTCCGTGAAAAAGTTTGAACACCGCCATCCAGAACTTTCATTCGGGCACGATGGTCATCAGGCCCCGTTAATATATGCCATGCAATAATATCGTGGAGGGTTTTATGAGAACATTGAAACTTTGTATGCTTCTGCTCACGCTGGGCTGCGCCGGTATGCTGATGGCAGCGAGCGTTGCGGAATTGCAGCGGAATGCGAACGCAGGGAATGCGCAGGCACAGTACGAACTTGGAATTAAATATTATTACGGCGAAGAGGTAGGAAAGAACACCGTCACCGCCAGGACATGGTTGGAAAAAGCCGCCAACCAGGGACTGACGGAAGCGGAATACGTCATGGGATATTTATACCGTTACGGAGAAGATCTTCCGCATGATGACAATATCGCTGCCGGCTGGTACCGGAAGGCGGCAACCAAGGGACATGCGAAAGCGCAGGGTGAGCTCGCCTATATGTACTACAAGGGAGAAGGCGTGGAAAAGAATTACGAAACCTCGGCTTCCTGGTATCTGAAGAGTGCGGAGGCCGGCGTGGCCTTTTCGCAGCATTCCATCGGGTACATGTACATGAACGGGGAAGGCGTGGAAAAAGATTACGGCAAGGCCATCTACTGGTTCCGTAAAAGCGTGGCGCAGGGATATGAAAACTCCAAAAAACATCTGGCCGGCCTGCTCTTTGACGGCGAAGGCGGACAGGAAGCGTATCCGGAAGCCTTTAAGCTGTTGCAGGAGCTGCTGGAAAAAGACGGAGAAAACGACGAATATCAGTATTTGCTGGCCATTATGTATCTCGAAGGGAAAGGGGTTGCCGCGAATTATCCCTTGGCGGCATACTGGATGAAAAAGAGCGCCGAGCAGGATCATTTCGATGCCCAGTATGAACTGGCACATATGTATTACAACGGCATCGGGGTTAAAAAAGATTCCACCATGGGGGATTATTGGTATGGGCTGGCGGAAGAAAACGAGTATTACTGGTATTATGGATGGTAGACGGGTAAATTGTTCGCCGCGTCACTCGGTATGTCTGTATTGACCGCTTAAACTCGATCCTTCCCGGGTAAATTTTTATTTGCAATAAATAATATTTTCAATAAATTGAAGACAGTAAAGATTAATAATGGCGCTAACGTGAAGGTTCAAACCGTATCACGCAGGGTTTTGTGTTACCGCCTTTGCACAGATCGCAAAAGCGGTATAAGACGGCGCTTAATCTGAAAAAAGGGTGAGAAGATGAAAAAGTTACTTGTATGGATGATGGCATGCTGCATGATCTCGGGGAACTTGCTCACAGCTCAGACCGCGGGTGACTACCGCAGCAACGGCAGCGGGAACTGGACATCCACCGCCACCTGGCAGACCTACAGCGGCAGCGAATGGCAGGAGGCGGGAGAAGCGCCCAACAGCGCATCCGGCGTGGTGACGATACTCAACGGTCATACCGTCACGGTCAACTCCACGCTGACCATCGACCAGACCGTCGTTGCCGAAGGCGGGACATTGACGGTGGATCTCGGCAGTTCTGAAAGTCTGACCGTCAATAACGGCAGTGGCGATGATCTGACCGTGAACGGCACACTGAACCTAAGTCATGTTATTTCTAATGGAGGAAATGGATTGACCGGCACGGGAAAAACGGTCATTAATGGTATCTGTAACTGGAACAGCGGTCATATCACGAGTACAGATTTCAACATCAGTTCTAGCGGCGTGATGAATATGGAAGGCAGCGGCGAGTGCAGAATTAATTGGGATGGTGTCATCAACAACGCCGGGACCGTGAATTTTGCAAAATCCAGCGTTGCTTTTGTGATGTATTACAGAGGCACCTTCAATAATCTGGATGGGGGTGTTTTTGAGGCAACGACCAATGAATCCATATATCACAGAAATGACTTAAGTTCAGGTAATATGCCGGAATTCAATAATGCCGGTACCTTCAGAAAAAAGACCGGTACGGGCACGACCACCATTTACAAAATGGATTTCAACAATACCGGTACGGTAGATGTTCAAAGCGGCACCTTAAAGTTCACAGCTTACGCACGCGGAACGCATACCGGAACGTTTACCGTTGCCTCAGGGGCAACGATCCTGACGGATGAATATTCCTATCATGATTTCAACGAAGGCTCCGAGATCAACGGCGCGGGGATCTTTGAAATAACCAGTGACCATATCTCAGTGAACGGTACAACGAACGGTACGGTGATTGGTCCCGACGTTACATTCAAACTTTCCCAGATTGATAACAGTAAAAAAAGCGTCATGACCGGTGCGGGAAAACTCACGATCAACGGGACCTTCGAATGGACAACCACGGGGAATTTCAATACGGGAACCATCATTGTCGGTGAAGAAGGTAACCTAAATATCAGTGGAGACAACCAAAAAACCTATTATTATTCAAACGGTGCGAATCTACTGCAGAACTATGGTACGATCACATGGAGCGGAACCGGGGCTATCGGCGGCGGCGGTAAAACAATTCAGAATAAAAGCACCGGTGTGATAGATATTCAGAATAATGCAACCTTGGATGCCAACTCGGGTGCATATACGGTGGTAAATGACGGTTTGATCAAAAAAACCGCCGGTTCTGGTACGTCAAGATTCTCCGCAAATTTAACCAACAACGGCACATTACAGATTGATACCGGAACATTGGATTTGTATTACTCGACATTGACCAATTATGACTATAACAGTGGACATCCCAGGCTGAACGGGGGTGTATATGACCTGCAGGGAAAGTTTAAACTCAATACCAGTACCCCCATAGAGGTAAATAATGCGGATATTATTCTGAATGGATCGGAATCCGGCATTATTTTATTAAATGACAGTAATGCCCTGGCAAACCTTGCCGCCATTACCTCTGACGGAAGCCTGACCCTCCGGAATAGCCGGGATTTTACCAGCGGTGCCTCCGTGTTTGATAATTACGGTACACTGGACTGCGGCACCAACGTATTCTCCAATAGTGGAAATTTTAAGAACTGGGATTATGCCTGGCTGATCCTCGGCTCGACAGACGGGATCACCTCTTCCGGCAGCAGCGGCAATATCCAGAGCAGCGGGTCGCGGACATTCCATACCGTTGGCAAATATCATTACAATGGGAGCTCAGCGCAAGTGACCGGCAGCGGCCTGCCGACAACGGTCCGGCACCTCACGATCGAAAACAGCAGCGGTGTAACGCTCAGTTCGAGTATTGCGGCAGCAACATATCTTACCCTCAGCGAGGGCGCATTGATCACGGGTTCCAATACGCTGACGCTGGGATCATCGGCGGAAAGTGTCGGAACGCTTACTCATACCGATGGGAAGATCATCGGGAATTTCAAGCGCTGGCTGGCGGCTTCCACGGTCGATGACGTCCTGTTCCCGATGGGCACGGCAGACTATGACCGGCCGGTAAATCTCAGTTATAGCTCCGCGCCCGCAAGCGGCGGCACGCTGACGGCATCCTTTACGGTAAGCAATCCCGGCAGCAGCGGATTGCCCTTAAGTGACGGCGATTACACGGTCGATGCGGTGAATGCGGACGGTTACTGGTCACTGACGGCAGCCGACGGCCTCAGCGGCGGGACCTACGATCTGGATATCGGCGCCGATGGCTTCGGCGACATCGCCGATTACAGAACCCTGCGCATCCTCAAGCGCGCAAACAGCGAAAGCGCCTGGACGCTGGATGGCTCCCATATTGCCGGTACGGGAAGCAACGATAACCCCGTCCTGCACCGCAGCGGACTCAGCGGTTTTTCGGAATTCGCGGTCGGCAGCAACAGCGGCGACATTCCCCTGCCCATAACACTGGCATCCTTTGAAGCCCTTGCCGTGAACGGCTGCGTTTTTGTGACCTGGGTCACGGAATCGGAGTCCGAGAACGCGCACTTCCTGCTCTACCGCGACGGGGAACTCCTTGCGCAGATCGCCGGCGCAGGAACCACAAGCGAACCGCACAGCTACGCCTGGACGGACTGCTATGTGGTGCCGGGCAGAACCTACAGCTACCAGCTGGCGGATGTGAGTTTTGACGGCGAGGAGACCAAACACGCAAGGATTGAGGTTGAGATTGAGGCGGAGGGAATTGCGCAGGATTATAACATCGGCGCGGCCTATCCGAATCCTTTCAATCCCGTGACGCTCGTCCCGCTAATTTTGACGAAGGAAGCCATGGTCACGGCGACGCTCTACGATCTGGCCGGAAGGCCTCTCCGGGAATTGCAGAACGGCACGCTGGCCGCCGGCTCGCACGAGCTGAAGATCGACGGCACCAACCTGAGCACGGGGATCTATTTTGTGCATGTTAACATCTATGGTGCGGTGCAGGTGCAAAAGATCGTGTTGATGAAATAAAAAATGTCGAGTCGTCGAGTCGTTTAGACGTCGAGGATATCAATAACTATCCCTTCTTGTTGAAAAATGAGGAGGGATTTTTCTTGGTTATGAATTATTTGATTGTCATCCTGAGCGGAGTCCTTCGCAGTTCGCCAAATGGCGAACGAAGCAGGACGGAGTCGAAGGATCCGCTCCGTTTGACCGCGATGGAAAATGACATAAACGCCCATGTCCATGAACGTTACATAAGGGAGATATTCCGGCTTTGATTTGCAAGCGTCAGCCTTCGATCCGGCACCGCGCAGTGACGGGGCTTATATCACAGTTCCAGCTGCGAGGGAAAGCCTTCATCAAAAAAAGGCATGGACAGCTGCCGGGGATAGCCGTCATAGACCAGCGCATTGCGCCATTTCCCCCGTTTATCGTTGCCGGTCTGCCAGTCTTTTTTTACTGACGTCGCAGCCTGCCATGCCGGATCGCTCGCAATGATCGTTTTGCCGGCGTCCGTGGTATATTCGAGGTAAACGTTTGCGCTGCTGGGCTGATCGGGTTTGTAAGCCTGCACCTTCACGGCGAGGGTATTGGTGCCTTCCTGCAGCAGCCCGGAAACGTCCCAATAACCGACCTGCCGTTTCACGGCCAGCAGCGATCCGGATTTCGCCGCCGCCACGAGCCCGACCTTCCGGCCATTGAGGTAGACGTCGGCGGCGTCGGCGGCAACCACCTGCAGGCGGGCGGATTCGATCTTGTCCGGACTTTCAATGTCAAACTGATGGCGCAAATAGGCGGGCGGCGCATCTTTACCTTTTTTATATGCCTGCGCGGCGATCCATTTGGAGGGAATTTCCTGATTGATGTCGTAAATGCCGTTTTCGATCGACGCTCTGGCTTTTTCGATATAAATAACTTGCTGCTGCAGCATGGACATCAGACGGTCCAGGTTGTCCGGGCGGTTCGTGCGCAGCCAGAGTTCCCGGTAGTCCTGTTCCAGCGCCCGGATCTCCGTGATCAGCTCGTCGCAATTACGAAGCAATTCCTGCTGCGCGGCCTTACCGCTCGTGTCCCGGTAGCCGTTTTTCGCGTAAAGATCCAGCTTTTGTTTCAGCGCCATTTTTTTTCCGGTCATGATGCCGAAGCGTGCGCCGATCTCAAAATAATCGAGCTTGTCGGCGTTGCGGATATCGCTTTGCCGCAGCCGGTCGATCAGTTTCAGGCTCAGCTCCCCGCTTTGGATCAGCCGGAGGGATGCGGACAATCCGTTTCGTTGCGTGTTATAGCCGGACAAAAAGGGATTCCCGAAAATGAGGCGCAGATCGTTATGGTCCGGGATCATGTTTGCCGTCAAGAAAAGGGCTTCCATGTCCGGACCGTCCGTTCCGAAATACTGTTTCATAAAGCGCCGGCGGATCGTTTCTCCGTCCATGCCGGAGGGATTCCAGCTGGATTCCGCGCCGAAAGCGTAGCCGGGATAGTTCATTTCCCGGAAATTGATGCCGCCGTAATCGCCCCAGCTGGAATTGATCGAACCCAAGGCACCGTTCAGATATCCTTCATAATTGATCGTGGAAATATTGAGCCAGGCGTTGGTGTAATTGGGAATGGTCTGACGCCAGTTGTGAATGCCGGGCGAGACCAGAAAGCGGAATCCGGCGTCCTTGAATTGCCGGATCGAGGGATAGTGTTCCGCCGGGCGGTAATGCCAGTCCACGATCATGATGTCCTTGGGGATCATGTCCAGGATCTCGGGCTGGCGCAGAATGATGTCGCCGTACATCAGGACCTTTTTTCCGTAGGAGCGCACCTTTTCATAGACCTTGTTGTAATGGTCGGCGTGAACGCGCGCGCTGCCGTATTTTTCGACCAGGGCTTTGGTGGCGCCC
>JAFGVT010000175.1 GCA_016937825.1 Fidelibacterota bacterium
AAAACCGTCGAACGCGATGACGTGCTGGCGATCGCCCTGGACGTTATCGGCCAGTTGCCGGACCAGGAGAAACGCATCAGGCTGGAAGGCTTCACCGTCGTGACCGGGAGCGGCATGACGCCGACGGCCTCGGTCAAGCTCCTGATCGACGGAACGGAAAGAATCGGCACCGGCGTAGGGGACGGGCCGATCGACGCCCTCAGCAAGGCGGTGTGGAGCCTGATCGATCCCTCCGTGAAATTGCTGGAATACAACCTGAAAGCCATCACCGGCGGAACGGACGCCCTGGCGGATGTCTCGATCAAGCTGCAGGATGCCGGAGGAAGGATCTTTTCCGGAAGGGCCGTCAACGAAGACGTGATCAAAGCCGGCGTGCAGGCGATCATCAGCGGACTGAACCGGGCGATGAACGCCTCTGGCGGTAAATGACCTCAACAAGATAAAGGACTTATAGAATGGGACAGACCATTACGGAAAAAATACTTGCCCGGCACTGCGGAAAGGAAAGCGTACGGCCGGGAGAGCTGATCAACGCACGGCTTGACCTTATCATGTGCCACGACGTCACCACGACCCCCGCGATCGATATGCTCCGGGAGCACGGGATCAACAACGTCTTCGATCCCGATAAGATCGTTATTATGCCGGATCATTTCGTTCCGAATAAGGATATCCAGTCCGCGGAAATGGTCCGCAAGATCCGCTTGTGGGCCCGGGAAATGGGTATTGAGGCCTTTTATGAACTGGGCAATCACGGCGTTTGTCACGCTCTGCTGCCCGAACAGGGTCACGTGCTTCCCGGCATGACCATCGTGGGGGCCGACAGCCACACCTGCACGCACGGCGCACTGGGCGCCTTTTCGACCGGTATCGGCAGCACGGATCTGGCAGCTTCGCTGGCTACGGGAGAATTGTGGTTCCGGGTACCGGAATCCCTGCTTTTTATCCTTCGGGGCAAAACGGCGAAACATGTGTACGCAAAAGATATCATTCTGGAGATCATCCGGCGGGTCGGCGTGGACGGCGCGCGCTATAAGGCCATGGAATTCCGCGGTGAGGCCATCGATGCCTTGTCGGTGGAAGGACGTATGACCATCGCCAATATGGCGATCGAAGCGGGCGCAAAATCAGGCATCATGGCACCCGATCAAAAAACGGTCGATTATGTTCGCGACCGGACGGATGCGGACTTTGAGATCGTAAAAAGCGACGAGGATGCCCGCTACGAAGCGGTGATCGAAATGGACGTGAGCGGTTTGGAGCCCATGGTGGCTTTCCCGCATCTTCCCGATAACGGCCGTGCGGTCTCTTCCCTAAGTGAAAAGATCCCGGTCGATCAGGTTTATATCGGAAGCTGCACCAACGGACGCATTGAGGATCTGCGCGTCGCCGCCGGGATACTGAACGGCAGGCGCGTGGCAAAGGGGACACGGTGTATCGTCGTCCCTGCCACGACGGAGATCTGGAAACAGGCGAACAGGGAAGGCCTGTTGGACAGTTTTATGGAGGCGGGTGCGACCGTTTCCACACCGACCTGCGGAGCCTGCCTGGGAGGCCATATGGGCATTCTGGCAAACGGAGAACGCTGCATCTCAACCACAAACCGGAACTTCGTCGGCCGGATGGGGCATCCGGGATCCGAGGTGTATCTCGCAAGTCCTGCCACGGCAGCCGCGTCGGCGGTGACCGGTTATATCAGCGATCCCCGAAAGATGGAAGGATAAACACCATGAAAGCACATGTATATCGGCGCGACCACATCAATACCGACGAGATCATTCCCGCCCGTTACCTGAATATGGACCGCGAGGCCGACCTGGCGAAGCATGCGATGGAAGACATTGACAAGGATTTTGTCCATAAGGTGGAATCCGGCGACGTGATCGTCGCGGGTGAGAATTTCGGATGCGGCAGTTCCCGGGAACATGCGGTATGGGCGCTGCGCGGTGCCGGGATCACGGCCGTTATCGCCGATTCCTTCGCCCGCATATTCTATCGCAACTGCATCAATAACGGGTTTCTGGCCATCGAATGCAAGGGGATCGGCAAAAGCATTGAGAACGGTGCGGAAATTGCCATCGATCTGAAAGCGGGACGGCTGACCGACCTGTCGAACGCGAAAGCGTATGACTTCACGCCGTTCCCGGAATTTGCCCAGAACATCCTCGATGCCGGCGGGCTTCTGCCGTGTCTCAAGGTAAAATTATAAGTGCGCCGAATCAAAAAAAGGAACGTCCTTTTTGAAAGACCGTTCCTTTGCTTTGAAACGCATCGGCGTATGACTTATATATCGTTCCGATCTAATCCCGGCTGAATTGTCCCTGCCGTATCAGAATTCCGTTCCGGCGCCGAAGTAGTTCGTAGCGTCATCCCCGTATTTCTCAACTTTTTTCCCGTGGATCACATAGGTGCAGCGTTCGCCGACGATCTCGGATATCAGGATGACATTTTCTTCGCCGTATTCATCGATGCTGATGATGCGGGCCAGATTGTTGTTGTAATTCTGGGCCATCAGGTTCGCATGGCAGATCGGACAGTAAAGGTCCGTCTTTTCACCGTCGTTCAGCTCGAAGGTGCGATGCTTTCTTACGGCGTAGTTCCCGATCTCGGGACTCAGCAATAAGAGCCCGCGCTCGCCTCCCGGTTTCCGGGCGGAGAAGATCACGCTGTTCTTAACCTTTAAATGCCCTCTGCAGAAGGGACAGACATAGTCGTTTTTCATACGGCACCCCAATCAATTCAAATTTTAAAATAATTTATCAGAATTCGCCGGATTAAACAACATTTATTCCGGATATTCAGGATGCAAGGGCCTGTTTTTAAAAATACAATTTTGAATTCAATAAAAAAATGCGCATTTTTAAGCGCGTTAATAATCATGGAGAAAGCGGTATGAAAGACATTATTCTGACCGATAAAGCGCCTGCGCCTATCGGTGCGTATTCGCAGGGATGCGCCCTGGGCGACCTCATTTTTACATCCGGGCAGCTCCCGGTGGACATGCTTACGGGCAAGCTGATCTTCGATGATATGGCAGCGGCTGTAAGGGCGTCCCTGATGAATGTCATTGCCGTGGTGGAAGCCGGGGGCGGCGACCGGGGCACGATCCTGAAAACGACGGTTTTCCTTAAAGATCTGGAGCAGTTCGGGATCGTCAACAGGGTGTACGCCGAGGTATTTCCCGATCGCGCGCCCGCGCGCTCCGCGGTTCAGGTCGCACGCCTTCCCAAAGACGTCGGCATCGAGATCGAAGCCATCGCCGGTAAAAAATGAAGAAGAGCGCGCTAAGACTTTTTGCACTGATCCTTCTTTCCGGAACCCTTCTGGCTATGAAACCGGATACCCTTGCGTTCCGGCCGGAAAAAATGAAAAGTCCCGGACTTGCCATCGGCATGTCCATGGTATTCCCGGGCGCGGGACAAATGTATAACGGGAAGTGGGTAAAAGGACTTGTCTTCCTGGGCGCGGAAACGGGGTTGGGCGCTGCGGCGTATTATTACTACCGGGATCATTATGTCAACGGGACCGCAGCTTCGCTGGAAACCGCAAAACCGCTGACCTGGTTCTTTGCCGCCGTGTACGTGTATTCGCTGATGGATGCCTACGTGGATGCGCATCTGAGCGCTTTTCCCGACGACCGCCTGATACTTGAACCGGATCCCGCCACGAACGGCATCAAATTGAGCATTGCATTTTAATAAGGGCAAGCATGCAGGAAAACCGCGAACATTGGGGGAATAAGCTCGGCTTCATACTGGCCGCTGCGGGAAGCGCCGTCGGACTGGGAAATATCTGGAAGTTTCCCTATATCACGGGACAGAACGGGGGCGCGGCATTCATTATCATCTATCTGATCTGCATCCTTGTCGTCGGCCTGCCGGTCCTGATCGCCGAGATCCTGCTCGGACGCCATTCCCAGCGAAGTCCGGTCAGCACCTTTCGCCTCTATGCGCAAAAGCACAAAACACTGTGGATCGCCGTCGGCTGGATGTTCTTCGCGACCGGGCTGATCATCCTTGCCTATTACAATGTCGTTGCCGGCTGGTCCCTGGGGTATATCCTTGAGTCGCTGACCGGAAAGATCGCATCCTTGACCTCCGCCTCCGATGCGGCGGAGCACTTCCGCGGACTGATCACCACACCTGCCTGGATCCTGTTCTGGCAATTTGTTTTTGTCAGCGCGGGCGGCCTGATCGTCTATTTCGGGGTGAAGAACGGGATCGAGAGGATCGCGCGCCTTCTGATGCCGCTTTTCTTTATCATCCTGCTGTTTCTGGTGGTGTGGGGGATATCCCTCGAGGGAAGCGATAAGGGATTGAGGTTTTTGCTGAAACCCGATTGGAGCACCGTAAATTTCAAGACGGTCCTTATCGCACTGGGCCATGCCTTTTTTACCCTGAGCGTGGGCATGGGAGTCCTGCTGACCTATGGAAGCTATCTGAACAAACACGACAATATCTTTTTCAGCGGTGTCATGATCACCCTGCTTGATACCGTGATCGCCCTGCTGGCGGGACTTGCGATCTTCACCTCGGTTTTTGCCATGGGATTCGATCCCGCGGAAGGTCCGGGACTGGTGTTCCATGTTCTGCCCGCCGTTTTCAGCAGTATGCCTCAGGGCGGCTTGTTTTCCCTGCTCTTTTTCTCTCTCTTGTCCATTGCCGCTCTGACTTCCACCATTTCGATCCTGGAGATGCTTGTCTCCACCCTGATGGATGAGACAAAGTTCAGCCGCCATCACATCGTGATCGGCATTTCACTTGTCATATTTCTTCTGGGCGTTCCCGCCGCGCTGTCCTTCGGGGAATGGTCCCATATTACCGTATTGAAACTGAACATGTTTGATATCATGGATTACGTCTCGGCCAATATCCTGCTTCCCCTGGGGGGACTGCTGGTTGCCCTGTTCGTGGGCTGGTATATGACGAAAAAAGGCGTCCTGAACGAACTGTTTCAGGGCTACGGGACGGATTTGTCAAAACAGCGCGCCGGCAGCATCTGGTATTTTTTGGTGAAATTCGTGGCGCCGGTCCTGATCTTCCTCGTGTTTTTAAGCGCAATAGGAGTGCTGAGATGAAACGGATTATAATAGCCCTCATGTGTGCGTCGGGTTTTCTTTTCGGCGCGGATGAAAACGCTCCGGATTCAAGCGTCACGCGCATTCCGCTGTCCGGAGTGAAATTCTATAACATCGTGGATGAAATGCAGGCTCAGAATGAGGAGGGTTTTTCCCCGCAGCTGCGTTCGGACAGACCCTTCGCCTTCCGGCAGCCGGACGACCGCTGGTTCTCACACGACAAGTGGATGCATCTGACAGCGTCTTTTTTCATTACCCTGCAAAGCACCTACCTGATGGAGGAAGTGTTTTACAGCGAACCCGAGGCCGCGCGAAATATCTCCGTCGGACTCTCTTTTTCCCTGGCGCTCGGGAAGGAATTTTACGATGTGTTCGAAGGAGAAAGCATTTTCAGCTGGAAGGACCTGATCTATGATGTGATCGGGACATCCCTGGGTTACGTAACCGCTGTGATGATTCAG
>JAFGVT010000176.1 GCA_016937825.1 Fidelibacterota bacterium
CGCATCGGCGTCCCGGCCTCGCTGTCCTTTGTCGTGATGTCCTTCGGGCAGATGCTGTATAACCGCATCGTCGTTTTTTTCGGAAGCAATGCGATCGCGGGGGTGGGAATCGGCATGCGGCTGGACCAGCTGTTCTTCCTTCCGATCATGGCCGCCGCCTCGGCCATGGTCACGATCACCGGGATGCTGTACGGGGCGAAGCGAAAGGATCTCATGCGTTCCACCTACCTCTACGTGATCGGCTGGGGTGAAGTGAGCGCGATCGTTTTAGGGCTTTTTTTCTATCTTGTTTCACCGTATTTTATGAGGATCTTTACATCGAACCCCGAGATCACCGGTATCGGCATCAGCTATATCCGCTACAATGTTTTCGCGTATCCCTTTATTGTGATAGGCATGACGTCCGGACGGGTATTCCAGGGGATCGGGAAAGGACTTCCGGGACTGCTGATCACAACCATCCGGATCGCCGTGATCGTGGTTCCGCTGGCGCTCCTGTTCACACGGGTCTTTGGCTGGGGCATCGAAGGTGTCTTCCTGGCCCAGATCATTTCCTCCCTGAGCGCGGCGGTCCTTGCCTTCTTCTGGCTTTTGGGGAGCCTGAAGAAAATTGAAATATCGGAATCAATACCCGGAGTGTATAATGGACGAGAAAAAGTTGAGTTACCCGCTTGATGTTTCGACCAAGGAAGCGCTGAAAGAGATCGCACGCGGCATTCCCTGCCTGTTGAAACTGTTCTATCGCCTTCTGCGCGATGAGCGTACGCCGCGGGAAGTGAAATGGTGGATCGGCGGCTCCGCCCTCTACCTCATCCTTCCCATCAATCTGAAATTCAAAAAACTGAAACGCTTTCCTCTGCAGGTGCTGAACTACATCGACGATGTGGTGGTCGTTACGACCATGATCCAGCGTATCTTCAAGAACACGCCGGACGAACTGCTCGAGGAACACTGGGACCATGACATTTCGCTCAGCGACTGGCGGAACCTGTTGTTCAAGATCAAGACGGACATCCAAAATATTATCTGATAAGTGAGAAACATGTCTGAACGTCTTTCCGGCATTCTGCTTCATGTGAGTTCGCTCCCCTGTGCCTGGGGAAAAGGCGGCTTTGGCCCCGAAGCTTTTCGGTTTGTCGACTGGCTGGAACGCGCCGGCCAGTCCCTCTGGCAGATCCTGCCGCTGAACTACCCCGATCCAACGGGGTCGCCCTACACCAGTCCCTCCGCCGGCGCCATCGATCCCGGCTTCGTCAGTCCGGAAATGCTGGCCGAAGACGGCCTGCTGAGCGACGCGGAGCTGGACACGCTGGTCCGGGAGCGCGAGGCGGGACATCCCGCTCTCCGGGAACGGGCGTTCGCCTGTGCCTATGACACCTGGCGGGGATCGAATGACAGGACCGATTTTGACCGCTTTTGCCGGGAACACGCCAGTTGGCTGCACGATACGGCCCTGTTCATGACCCTGCGCGCGCAGTATCCGGGGACCTGGTACGGTTTCCCCGAAGCCTTGCGGGACCGCCGGCCCGAGGCCCTCGCCGCCTGGGAACGGACGGCGGAAGACGCGGTCCTGCGCTTTAAATTCGAACAGTTCATCCTTTTCGGACAGTGGAAAAAGATCAAGGACTACGCCAACGCCAAAGGGATCCGTTTGATCGGCGATATCCCGATCTTCGTTTCCGGAGATTCGGCGGACGTATGGTCGCACCGCGGACTTTTTAAACTGGACGAACAGGGCGTTCCCCGGGTCTGGACCGGCGTGCCGCCCGACCTTTTTACCCGCACCGGTCAGCTCTGGGCACAGCCGCATTACGACTGGGAGGCCATGAAGGCCGATCATTACGCCTGGTGGGTCGAGCGCGTCCGGACAGGAAAGGTTCAGGCCGACATCATCCGCATCGACCATTTTCGCGGATTCTGCGCCGCCTACGAGGTGCCCTACGGCGCCCCGACCGCAGAACACGGAAACTGGGTGGACGGTCCCCGCGCGGATGTTTTCCGCGTGCTGCATGAACGGATCCCCGGGCTTTCCATTATTGCCGAGGACCTGGGCGTGATCACACCGGATGTTGTTGAGCTTCGACATCAATTCCGGTATCCGGGCATGAAGATCCTGCAGTTCGCATTCAACAGCGATAAAGAGAATACGTTTTTACCCGAAAATTTCGATCCGGACGACCGCTTCGTCGTCTATACCGGCACCCATGACAACGACACGGTCCGGGGCTGGTACGAACACGCCACGGACGAAGAGAAAACCATGCTGGCGCAGGTTGCCGACTGTGACGCATCCACCGTTGCGTGGACACTCGTCGACATGGCCTTTCACTCAAACGCTCACTGGGCCGTGATCCCGCTTCAGGACCTTTTCAATCTGGACAGCTCGGCACGCATGAACGTCCCCGGAACGATCGAGAACAACTGGAAATGGCAGCTGGCTTCCTTCGATCCGCCGGAATCGCTGACAGCAGCATTAAGGACGCTGAGCTTGAACAGCGGCAGAAACCGGTAAGGCATCCATGCTGTTCACGTCCCCGACAGCTCCCGATCATGTGTCCGATACCCTGACGCTCCCGTTCTATTTTTTCTCCGACAACCATTTGTCCTCCTGCAGCGGTCCCGCGCAGCAGGAACGCCTGCGCGACATGCTCGCCTGTCTCGCTATGATCCGCGACGGCGGCGGCACGCTCTTCATCCTGGGCGATTTCTTCGACTTCTGGTTCGATCACCGGGATTATGTTCCTCCGGCGCTTCGACCCATCGTGGCAGCTCTGCGAACTCTCAGCGAGCGGGGCGTGGCGGTCCACTACATTGGAGGAAACCATGACTACTGGATCACGGGCTATCTCACACGGGAAACCGGCATACGCTTTCACCCCGGTCCGATCGAATTCGAGTGTGCGGGCACGCGCTTTTTCTGTCTGCACGGGGACGAGGTGGTATACCGCCGCGCGATTTATCCCCTGATCCGAAGGATCCTCCGCGCACCCGTCCCGATCGCCCTGCTAAAGTGCCTTCCCCCGTCGGTCATCTATGCCCTGGGAGAACGCATCAGCAAATACAATCAACGGGTTGACCAAATTCCCGCCGCACCCGAGGCGATGATAGCCAAACTGCACGCTTTCCTCAGGGAAAAGCTCCGGGAAGGATACGACATCGCGATCAGCGGGCATGTTCATAACCCCGACCTGGAAAAAGGGGAAACGGGAACCACGGTCATACTGGGAGACTGGATCCGGAACCGCCGCTTCGGCAGGTGGGACGAGAACGGTTTCCGCCTGGTCGACATGAACGCACCATCATGAAAATACGCCG
>JAFGVT010000177.1 GCA_016937825.1 Fidelibacterota bacterium
GTCTTCTTTTCCCTCCCAGAACCAGCCGATCCCGAAGGGAACCTGTTTGATGCCCACCGGTATGTTTTTGTCGCCGTTAACGATCCTGAGGAACACGCCGTCGATCAGTTCCCTTTCCTTATCGTCGTAAAGCCTGAGTTCATCCGCCTCGGCACGAATGGAAAATTCCCGTTCTCCCCGCAGCGTGATACGGTTCTCTTCGTCATCGTATACGAACAGTTTCGATACGGAGGTCAGCCGGATCGTGTCTTCCGTGTTCAGGATACGAACCCGGACAAAAGGAATCTCCGCGAACAGAAACGTCCAACCGGCAAAGACGGTTAAGGCAAATAATATCAGGGGGCTTCTTCTCATTGCGTATCCTTTTTATACGCAAGAATCTAATCAAAAATGCCTTGATTTGAAATGAGAAACTTAACGCAAACGGAAGCCCGGGGCTTTGTTTTTCATGATTAAAACGAAAGATGTGACCCTCCGGCGGCGCATGTCGGCACGTTTCCGGGTCCTTGTGAAAATTTCATGCGGGTCGATGCTAAAACTTTTTTACGTATCCGTGGCAGTAGGGCAGAGATCCTTTTTTAACGTAATAATCCTGATGATAGTCCTCTGCCTCATAGAAGGTTTTTGCGGGCAGGACCTTGGTGGCGATCTTGTAGCCTTTCTCTTCCAGCCGGCGGATCAGCTTTTCGGTGACGGCTTTTTGCTCTTCATTCCTGTAAAAGACCGCTGAACGGTATTGTTTGCCGATATCGGGTCCCTGGCCGTTCGTTTGGGTGGGATCGTGGATCTCGAAAAAGGTTTTTGCCAGGGTTTCAAAATCGACGACGGCGGGATCGTAGGTGACCTCCACCGCTTCATAGTGGCCCGTGTTGCGGTAGGAAACATCCTGATAGCTTGGGTTTTCGGTTTTTCCGCCCGTGTAGCCCGACACGACGGTTTTAACGCCGTCGAGCTTTTGAAGGTAGTATTCAACCCCCCAGAAGCATCCCCCTGCAAAGATGGCCGTTTCTTCAAGCTCAAGTTTGCCGGGAATAAAATCCATGGAAACGGAATTCACGCAATGGCGCGTGTTCTTTTCGGTAAAACGCTCTCCCAGGAACACGTGACCCAGGTGCCCTTTGCAGTTCGCGCAGAGGATCTCCGTCCGGCGTCCGTCCTTGTCGGGCACGCGAAGGACGGCGCCCTCGATCTCATCGTCAAAACTCGGCCAGCCGCAGCCGGAATCGAACTTGTCGCTGGAATGATAGAGTGCCGCGCCGCATTGCCGGCAGACATAGGTGCCTTCGCGTTTTTCTTTCAGCAGGTCGCCGGTGAACGGCGCTTCCGTTCCTTTGTCGATGATCACCCTCTTTTCTTCGGGAGTCAGCGGTTTTATGTCCTGCGTTGTCGTCATAAATCCTCCATAAGATGCATAAGCGATCATTAAAATTACGACGGATCGTTTAAAGCGTATTGAGAAAAGGTGGGGGGTTGTTGTGGGCATGCATTTTCTCCGTTTGATCCGGTCAACCCGTGCATGCCGTTTTTGTTCCCGGTTTACCGCTCCTGCGCAGGCGCCCGCCTGTCCTGCCGGGAAAATTTCCGGATCAGCGTCAGCAATTCTTCCCGGCGGATCGGTTTTGCAAGATAACCGTCAAACCCCGACCGCAGAATGGAAACGCGTTCTCCGTCAAAGGCGTAGGCGGTCTGGGCAATGACCGGAAGACCGGGCCTTAGGGCTTTAATACTGCGCGTGGCCTCGATGCCGCTCAAACCGGGCATTTTAATATCCATTAACACCAGATCGATTTCGGGATGTTCTTCGCAGGCGCTGACCGCCTCGATGCCGTCATTCGCGATCAGGATGGTCGCTGCCTGTTCGCGCAATATTTCATAAAGATACTCGCAGCTTACTCTGTCATCTTCGGCGATCAATATGGTCATATTTTTCATGCCCGGCACCCGATGCCCCTTATCGGTTTCTTTGAAAACGTAAACCGTGATTGCTGCGTTTAATCTGTTCGACCTTGAAATATATGAAATAATTTTCCGCTTATAAAAGACTTTTATCGCGTTTGAAGGCGTTCAATTTCTACGGCATTCTCTTTGTAAACGCCTAAAAAATCCGTTATATTTGGGAAGTTGATCCGTAGAAAGGGAACCATGCGCGCGGCAGTTTTTCATCATTCATACGAGCCCCTGAAGATAGAGGATGTTCCGGTCCCCTCCGTCGGCGCACATGATGTCAGGATCGCGATCCGGACCTGCTCGATCTGTCACACCGACATGCAGTTCATCGACCAGGGAATGGCGCCCAATATGAAGCCGCCCCTGATCCTCGGGCACGAGATCGCCGGCATAATCGAAGAGACCGGAAGCGAAGTGAAGAAATTCAAATCCGGCGACCGGGTGATCGTCCCCGCGATGATCTCCTGCAATCATTGCCTTGCCTGTAAAACCTGGAACGAAACCCATTGCGAGAATATCCGGCGTATCGGTGTGGACTGCAACGGCGGCTTCGCGGAATATATCACCGTCCCCGACTTTCATCCCTATCATTTGCCGCACGAATACAGCTTTGAAGCCGGAAGCCTGATCTCAAACGTTCTCGTCGGGGCTTATCATCTGGTGTATGACCGCATCAACATCCGCGCGGGTGAAAAGGTCGTGATCTTCGGCGCGGGCGGTTTCGGCCTGGGAATTCTTCAGATGGCGAAACTGCGCGATGCCAAGGTCTTTATGGTTGATATCTTCGACTGGAAACTGAAAGAGGCGAAACTTCTGGGCGCGGACGGGATCCTGAACTCCAACAAGGTCAACGTGTGCGAAGAAGCCGTCATTGACATGCTGGGCGAAAAACCCGACATTGTGATCGAGACCATCGGGGCGCCACGGACGCTGCTGCAGGCGATGAACACCCTGAAAAAAGGCGGGCGCCTTGTTCTGGCCGGGATCACGGAAAATGCCCTTCCTTTTCTGATCGGCCGCATCATCGAAAATGAGATCGCACTGATCGGAGCCTCCGGCGCACCGCGCCGCAAGATCCCGGAGATCATCCATTTGCTGGAGGACGGGAAGATCACGCTGGAACATCTGGTGACAAAACGCTTCGACCTGGACCATATCAACGACGCGATCAACACCCTGCGAATGGGACAGACCATTCGTACGATGATCTATCCTTTCGGGCTGGAAAAAAAGAAGCAACAGGAAAAAGCATGAAAAAACTCGTCATTATTCCGACCTACAATGAAAAAGCGAACATCAGCAAGCTGGTCGGCAAACTGCAGGGCTTGAATATTGAGGGTTTGGATATTCTGTTCATCGACGACAATTCGCCGGACGGGACCGGCGGCATCCTGAAAACCTTTCAGAAGGAATACCCGAATATCAAACTGATCGAACGCGAGGGCAAGCTTGGATTGGGCACGGCCTATATCCTGGGATTTAAATACGGCCTGGAGCACGGCTACGACCAGATCGCACAAATGGATGCGGATTTTTCCCACAACCCCAAGGACCTTGTTTTTCTTTTTGAACAGGCGGAACAGTACGACTGGGTGATCGGATCGCGTTATGTCACGGGTATTAATGTGGTGAACTGGCCCCTGCGCCGTCTGATGCTGAGCAAGGGGGCGAACGTTTACACGCATCTGGTGACCGGCCTTCCGATCAAGGACGGCACGGCGGGTTTCAAATGCTGGAACCGCCGGGTGCTAGCAACGATCGACCTGGACGCCGTACGCTCGCGCGGATATTCGTTTCAGATCGAGATGAATTACCGGGCATGGAAAGCGGGTTTTGTGTGCCACGAACATCCCATCGTTTTTATCGACCGGACCGTTGGACAGTCTAAAATGTCCAAAAACATTGTGTATGAAGCGGTCTGGATGGTCTGGCGGCTTGTCTTCTGGAACCTTTTCGGAAAAATCAAACCTCTCTCCGATCAACATGACAAGACCTGATATTTCGATCATCATTGTCAGTTATAATGTAAAGACCTTTTTACAGCATTGCATCCGTTCCGTTCAAAAAGCGTCCTGCGGTCTTCAAGCGGAACTTTTTGTCGTCGACAACGCCTCGATCGACGGAACGCCGGACATGGTCCGACGTGAATTTCCGGAAGTTCGTTTTATCGGAAATCGCGAAAACCTCGGCTTTGGAAAAGCGAACAATCAGGCCTTGCGTCTTTCCTCCGGGAAATACGTCCTTTTTCTCAATCCCGACACCCTGATCGAAGAGAACACCCTGTCCTTCCTCCGGGACTTTATGGACAGCCATCCGGACGTCGGCATCTCGGGTCCCAAGATCCTGAATTCCGACGGTTCCCTGCAGCTGGCATGCCGCAGGAGCTTTCCCCGGCCCGCCATTGCGCTTTCGAAATTGCTGGGACTGAGCGCCCTGTTCCCCAAAAGCAAGGTGTTCGGAAAATATAATCTGACCTACCTCGATCCCGATAAAAGTTACCCGGTCGATGCGGTCAGCGGGTCGTTCATGTTCTGCCGCGGAGAATTGGTCCGGCAGCTGGGCGGCTTCGATGAGGCTTTTTTCATGTACGGGGAAGACCTTGACCTGTGCCGCAGGACCCAGCTTGCGGGAAGCGCGGTGCATTACGTGGCCGGGACGACGATCATCCATCACAAGGGGGAAAGCTCAAAGTCGGCGCCCTTTGACAGCTTGCTGGCCTTTTACAAGGCGATGGATATCTTTTTCAAAAAACATTTTTCTCCGGCGTATTCGCTGATCACAACGCTTTTCTTTCGTCTGGGCATTTTCTTTCATCTGTCCGTGAATTTTCTCGGGAAGGCGTTCTTCGCTGTCCGGCTTCCCTTGCTGGACGCGCTGCTGATCGCGGCTTCGCTTCTTGCGGGCATGCTGCTCCGTTTTCCGCACGCCTTTCCCGAACAGCTGCGGCATTTTCTGCCGGTGCTTATCGGGTATGAGTTGATCTATGTCTTCTTCCTTGCCCTCGGCGGATCCTACCGGCGGTCAAAGCATTATGATTTTGTCCGCGCCGCGGTCAATCTTTTCCCGGGGTTCATTCTGAATGGATTTATTACTTTTTTCTTGTTGCGTTCCGCACAGTCGCGCTTCGTTTTCCTGATCTCTTTCGCCGTTATGCTTTTCCTGCTGCCCGCATGGCGGATCGTCGCGTCCCGCGTGCGTTCGAAACATTTTCAGCAGCATTCCGAAAGCGCACGGCGCACGCTGGTGGTGGGTGCGGGAAAAGAAGGCTTGCGGATCGCGGCGGTCCTCGGCATGCACCCGGAGCTCGGGTATCTCTTTGTGGGATTTGCGGACAAGGACCTTTCCCACCCCAAGACGATCGGAAGCACCGGCGATCTCTCCCTGCTGATCAAGGCACGCAAGATCGACCATGTGATCTTCAGTTCCGACGTCTTCACCCTGGGTGAGATCATCAGCATGATCGCCGAACTGGCGCCCTATCCCATCAGCATCAAGATCATTCCGGAAAAGGAGAACATGATCTTCGGGAAGGCCGCCATCGAAAGCCTGGACAATATCCCCGTCATCGAAATGGAATACACCATCCTTAAGCCCGAGTGGCGGATCGCCAAACGCACGGCCGATGTGTTGACCGCGAGCCTTCTTTTGGCCCTGCTGGCGCCCTTTGCCCTGATCGTTCGGCTTTTTTCCGGCGCCCGCCCGGTAAAATTCTCGGACGACGTGGAGCATGGACGCATCTGGCGGCGCGCAACCGGCTCCGAACCCTTTCTGTACTGGTATCCGATGCTGCGCTCGCTTTTCCGTGGCGAGATGACCGTCGTCGGGGACCTGAAGAATATTCCCGAGGGCAGCAAACGCTACTACAAGCCGGGCATGACCAGCATCATGCGCAGCGAAAAACCCGCCCTTCCGTCCCCGGAAGAACATGAACGTTTTATTCATTATTATATGAGCAACTTCTCCTTTGTCCTGGATGCCGAGATCATTTTTAAAACGCTTTTCCTCAAGAAAAACTGAAAACTCAACACTCCTGCTCCGGGGTATTCAAATTAAAGCCGGAGTAAACATTGTCACGATGTGACCCTTTTGCCTGACGGTGTTTTATAACCTGGAGATGAGGATGAAAAAGACCCTTCCCTTCCTGTTCGCGTTCCTGCTGCTGTCGTGCGGTCCCGGGGGGGCGCCCGATAAAACGATCAACGGCATCATGATCGACTGCTCGCGTCTGCTGGAAAAACAGGATTATTATTACAGGCTCGTCGACTTTATGGCGGACTGGGATATGAACACCTTGCTGCTGCATTTTTCCGATGACCATGGCCTGTCTGTGGCGATCCCGGGTTTCGAAGCGCTCGCGCACCCGCATGCGTTCACTCCCGAAGATATAAAAAAACTTACAGCTTATGCCGGATCGCGGGGGATAGATATCATCCCGGAGCTGGAGGTCTTTGGGCACACGCGCTATATCACGGACCACCCCGGTTACGAACATTTGTTCCTGGGCGACCGTTCGGGGAATATCTCCTTCAACGCCCTGGACCCGATCAATCCCGAAAGTGCCGCCCTAATGCGGAGCATGATCGCAGCGGCGGCAGACATGTTTCCCTCGCGGTTTTTCCACCTGGGCTGTGATGAGGTGAATCTTTCCGCACTGAACCTTCCCAAAGAACGGGAAGCGCAGGTTTGGGCGGACTATGTGAATACCCTGATCGCCTTTGCGCACGAAGCGGGGAAAATGCCGGTGATCTGGAACGATCATCTTCAGAAAAACGATGCGATCGCACAGCGTCTCCGGAAAGATGTCGTTCTGATGGAATGGAATTATGTCCCGGACTACAAAGCAAACGATCTGGGGCGATTTGCCGGGATGGGATATCCGTCGCTTGTCATGGCGCCTTCTCTGGCCTGTTATTTGTCGCGCGTTCTGCCGGTGCGGCCGGGGCTTATGAATACGGACGCGATGGCGGCTTCCGTTCGCGACGGAACGGCGGACGGCATGATCAATACGCTGTGGCTGCCGATGCGCTACCTGCAGGACGCCATGTGGTACGGGATCGCCTACAGCGGATTTCTCATCAACAGCGGAAAAACCATGGACCTGCATGATTTTCACAAACATTTTGCGAAAAAGGTTTTTGGCACGCGCCTGAACGGGGAACTCGAAGCGTATCTGATACGCTGGCCGGACCTGCATCTGGATTACCGTATCTACAACACCCTTGCAGCCGGGACCTTTGACCTCTCCGGAAACCCCCGGTGGATGCAATCGCTCCGGGAAGTTTACGCGCTGTCTGCGGAATTGAACGGCAGCCGCCCCGACTACCGTCCGCGCAAGAACGGGGAGATCCTGGAAGCCATGTACCTGACGACGGACGTTCTGCGGGTCATCAGCGAGGGA
>JAFGVT010000178.1 GCA_016937825.1 Fidelibacterota bacterium
GATGCGGGGCGATCCCGGGAAGTCGATGCCGAACATTTCTTTCAGCTCCCGCTGATAGGTCGCCGCCTGCTTCCAGAGATGATGGATGGACTCCATCACGGGCCGTTCGCGGTCCAGGAAAACCCGGACCCCCAAATCCGCTTTCATCGCGTTATTGTTCAGCAGGTAGGTCAGCTGGAATTTGCCGTCCTCCAACCAGTCCACGGCGGTCAGGATGACCAGATGGGTAAAGCCCTCCTGTTCGCGAAGGCGGGTAATGAACGCGACGGCATCCTCTTTGTCGACGGTGAGAAAGACCTCGTTCGCCCGCTGCGTCACGAGGCCGGAGATCTTGAAATTTTTTTCCAATCGTTCGATCAGTGCTTTCATATGATTGCTTTCCTTTATGGCCGGCCGCGCGGGTCCTACCAGTTGTAGTCCGGCATGTCCCAGTCCCTGATGATCTTTTTCTGATTCGCCTTGTATTCGTCGAAGTTCCTGGCGTAGAGGTTCTGTCCTTCGCCCTTGCCTTCCTTGATGAGCTTTTTGAGCGCTTCAAAGCCGGCCAGAAGGGATTCGGGGCGCGGCATGCAGCCTGTGATATAGATATCCACGGGCAGGTATTTGTCCAGGCGGTTGATGGTGTTGTAACTGTCCCAGTACATGCCGCCGTTGATCGTGCAGCTGCCCAGGGCGACCACGTACTTGGGGCCCTGCATCTGCTCGTAGGAACGGATCACGCGCTTCAGGGTCTTGACGGAGAGATAACCGCCGATCACCAGCACATTGGACTGGCGGGGCGTCGGCCGCCACTGGATCCCGTAGCGGTAGGCGTCAAAGCGGGGCGTCATCAGCGGACGCATCTCGATCGCGCCGCAGCCGGTCCCGTAGCCGAGGATCCACAGGGATTCCGCGCGGGCCCAGTTCAGGAAGCTTTCCCAAACCTTGTTGGCGGGTTCGTGTTCCTTGGGCCGTTCCTGGCAGAAATAATCCTGCATCGGGTCGACGTCGAACTGTTCCCCGTCCGGCCCGGTCACCCTTCTTTTTTCGAGATCTTTACTAGACATGGATGCTATCCTCAATCTTATGTTATTTGATCAGCAGCGAGGTCGCGGCCAGGGCGACAAGACCCAGCGGCAGCGCGTATTTGTAGAACCAGCGGATGGAGTGGTCCACCCGGAAGCGGGGGAAAACGACCCCGACGAAGACCGACCACATGTAGATCAGAAAGACCTTCAGGATCAGGACGCCCCAGTTCGTGGCGCCGCCGAAGAAGACGTTCATGAAAAGCACGGTCTTGGCCATGGGGAAGATCGCCCGGTTGGTCTGCAGAACGCCCAGAAAGGTGCTGTGGTATTCCGTGGGCGGTCCGATCGGGATCTCCTGCGGTGCCAGCACGATATCAAAGGGCGAACGCATCATGGTTCCGAGATAGGCGATGAGCGCCACGGCGGTCAGCAGGGGGTTCGTGACCAGGGTCCAGTTCTGGATGCCGCCCTGCTGCAGGGCGACCATCTCGGTGACGGATAAAGACTGGTATTGGATGGCCGCGCCGAGGAAGGCGATCACGAGCGGGATCTCGGCGGCGGTGACCTGTGCCAGTCCGCGGCTGATCCCGATGGCGGAATAGGGGTGGCCGCCCTCGCCGGCGCCCAGCGCCATGCCGAGCGTGCCGAAGAAGATGAAATAGGTTATCAGCACCAGATCCCCCGCAAAGGAGAAGTTGCCGAAATACTCGGATCCGTAGATCGCGGGGACAAAGAGGTAAACCCCGATCCCTCCGGTCAGGCGGAACACGGGACCCAGGTAAAACATGATGCCGTGCGTGATATTGGAGCGTAACGCGTAGTTCTTCACCAGATCAATGTAGGGCTGATAAAAACGGATCCCGTGGCGCCGTCCGACGCGGGCGCCGATCTTGCGGGTGATGCCGTTGATCAGCATGCCGATATTGAAGATGATGAAGAGCGACAAGAGCGAGTACAGTATTTTGATCGGTTCGAATCCCATGGTCTATCCTCCCGTCACAAAGGCATATACAACCACCACGAAAAGGATGATATGCACAAGGTATGTTTGTCCGTTCCCGGAGTAGATCTTTCTGAAAAGGTCGGCGGCGGAATGCGCGAATTCGGATACGCCGTCCCAGAACTTCACGGCAAAGGGCCGGGAGAAAATACCCAGCGCTTTGCGGTAATGGGCGAAGAAATTATAGCCCACGTGCGTCAGCTCGGGCCGCGAGGGCCGTTCCGCGGCATACACGATATTGAATTGGCCCACTTTCTGGGCTTTCCGGTTCGTGATCAGCAGCAGCGCAAAGACCGAAGCGAACATCACGCCGGTGATGATCAAAACCGCCAAACCATCCCAGTGACCGTAGGCGGTCAAGGCGGTATTGTTCTGCCAGCTGATGGCGCCCTGCGGAAAATACTTCAGCAGGAAATCACCCACCGGATGCAGGACAAGTCCGGGATACGCCGAAAAGAACATGATCGCGATCATGAGGATGATCTGCGGGATCAGAACGGGGAGCGGCGCTTCCTTTACGCGGCGGTGGTTGTCTTTCAGCTGGCCCAGGAAAACGGCGTAGATCAGACGGAAACAATACAGGAAGGCGATCAGTCCGCCGATGATGAGCACAAGGCCCTGAAGGTACCAGCCCTTTTCAAGCAGGATATTGAAGGTGAGCCACTTGCCGGCATAGCCGGACAGCGGCGGAACCCCGGACAGGGCGATAATGCCGATCAGGACCGAAATGAAACTGACCGGCATGCGCTTGATCAGTCCGCCCATCTCGTACATGTTCTTGGTCTTCACCCTCATGACCACGCCGCCGATCGCGAGGAAGAGCAGGGCTTTAAAGAGGAAATGGTTCAACGCGAAGGCGATGGAGGTCAGCCAGCCCATGTGGGTCATCATGCTGAGGCCGAAGAGGACATAGCCAAGGTTTCCCACGCTGGAATATGCCAGGAGGCGTTTCGCATCCTCCTGATAGATGGCCAGCAGGTTCCCGAGGAAAACCGTGATCGCACCCAGCCAGCTCATCCAGTAGGTGATGTCCACATTCCCGATCATCGGGCGGCGGATCGCGCTCATCAGCACGATCAGTCCGAACATCCCGGCTTTCAGCAGAATGGCCGAGACCATCGGGGAAACGTCCGTTTCGGCTTCTCCGTGCGCCCCCGGCAGCCAGATATGCAGTCCCATGGACGCGATCTTGGTCAGGAAGCCGAGCATGATCAGCAGGAAGATCACCCCGGCGGATTGCGTGAGCGTCTCCAGCGAAGTCAGGGCAAGGCTCTGGCCGTTCACGCCGTACAGCAGACCGAGCCCCATCAGCATGACAAAGGCGCCGCCGATGGAGAACAGCATATAGCTCAGGGCGTGCGGTTCGGACCGCTTGCCGCGAATGATCAGGAAATACGAGCCCAGGGTCATGATCTCCCAGGCGGCGAAGAGCTGCAGGGTGCTCTCGGAAATGAGCAGGGCCGCGAGGCCGGCATACATCATGACGGCAAAGGGATAAAATCCCCGCCGCTTGCCTTTGAAGGCATAACCCGGGATCAGCAGCAGGACCCCGCCCGCCAGGAAAATGATCCCGAACAGAAAGCGGTAGCCTTCCAGGCCGGGCAGCAGCTGCCAGGCGTAGAGGGACATGAGCAGGATCACAAGGGTGTTCTTGACCCAGGCCGGGAGAAAGTCCAGAAGGAAGAGTGCGGCGGCGAGCAGCATCGGGAGATACAGGATCTTCAGGCCGGATCCGCCGGGGATCCAAAGGGAGAACCCGGCGCCGAGCCCGATCAGGGCCAGCGCGGAAAGCGTCAGGGGCAGTCCCTGCGCGAAGCTCGTTTTCACCTCGCCTTCGCCTTCCGTCTTAAGCACCTTGCCCAGCCAGCGGAAGAGGTAGGCGGCTTCCAGGAAGGAGCCCAGGAGGACCAGAACGGTCGCAAGGGTCAGGCCCTTTTCGGAAAAGACCATGACGAGCTGCCACTTTGCGAAAAATCCCGGAAAGGGCGGCAGACCGACCAGGGCCAGAATGAACACGCCGAACATGAAGACCAGGACCGGTTTTTTCCGGAGAACGTGCCAGCCTTCCAGGCTGTCCTTCCCGACCAGGCCGGCCAGCCAGAAAAGTCCGGCTTTGGCAATAAAATGGTTGATGAACAATCCTCCGGCGACAAGCAGGAGGGTCATGGGCTCCGACGCGGCGCCGCTGTGGACCAGCAGCGCGTAGACGCCCATGATCAGGCCGATCTGCCCGATGGAGGAATAGCCCAGCAGGCGCTTGGGCGAGTGCTGCATCAGTCCCATCAGGTTGGACAGGACAAAGGTCGTCAGGCCGATGCCGGCAACGGCCAGCAGCAGGGTTCCGTTCAGCAGCGGCGTGATCTTGTAGAGAACGAAAAGCATCGCCGCGGAGGAGGCGGAGGCGATCACGGCGACAAGGCCGTCGTCCGCCGCTTCGTATACGTCCAGCGCCCAACCGTTCGCGGGGAAGGGTTTCAGCTCGATCAGGACCGATATCAGCAGGGTGAACACCGCCAGTACGACGGCCGGACCCGAAGCCAGGTCAAGGGCTTCCGCCATGGAATCGAGATGCAGCACGCCCGTAAAGCGGTAGAGGTAGATCGTCCCGATCAGAAAGAACATGGAGGCCAGCCCGCCGGCGATCATGTACTTGAACCCTGCGGAGAGGGATCTAATGTTCCGTTCGATGCCGATGAGCGAATAGGTCGCAATGGACGTGATCTCCAGAAATACAAAGAGGTTGAACAGGTCCCGCGTCATGATCAGTCCGTTCAGCCCCATGATCATCATGAGATAAAGGACCAGCGCGTACACTTTTTCCGTTTTCAGTTTTTTTACCAGGTAGATGCCGGAGAGCAGACCGAGCACATTCACGATCATCGTGAAAAAGGATTCTTCCAGTCCCATCTGCAGATTGATGGAAAAGGGCGGCTTGAATCCGGCGGTAAAGATCATGGCGCTTTCCGCGCCGCCCAGGATCGCGATAAAGGCCTGGGCGGAAATGCCGGCCATGGCCGCAAGCGCCGCATAAAAAACGGTCAGCGCGGCGGAACGTCCTGCTTTATCGATCAGCGATAAAAGGAAACCCGCGGCCAGTGCGATGACGAACAGATAGATCGGATTTACCATTTTAACTCCTTGAGATCATGAATGTCAAGCGATCCCTTCATTTCATGCAGTTTGACCGCATAGGCCAGCATCAGGGCCGTAACAGCCAGTCCGATCACGATCGCGGTCAGGACCAGGGCAGACGGCACCGGATCCACGACCCGGGCCAGGGCTTCGGCCTTGCCGACGGTTTCGTCCAGAATGGGCGCGGTCCGGTCCTTAAGGTATCCGATGGACACCATGACCAGATGGATGCCCGTATCCACGATCGAGAACCCGATGATGATCTTGATGATATTGGATTGGCTCAGCATGCCCCAGATGCCGATGACGATCAAGATGAATCCTAAGATAGTGATGAGTGTCATAGTTCATCCTTTTGCATAGCGTCGATGATACCGACCAGTTCCGCCCCGACCTTCAAACCGATCAGGGAATAGATCAGGGGAATGGCGCCGGCGCTCAGCAGCCGGCCGAACTCCCCCGCAGGCAGGATGCGGTTATCGAGGAACCCGGCCGCCAGCACGATCCCGAGCACGCCCAGGGCAACGTAAACCGCACCGGAAAGGGATTCGATCCAGTGCAGGACCGTGCCGCTGATCTTTGCGGAAACGCCGGCAAGCAGCAGCAGGACGATCCCCGACGCGATCACCACGCCCCCCTGAAAACCGCCCCCGGGCGTCAGGTGCCCGTGCAGGAAAATATAGATCCCGTAGAGCAACACCAGCGGGAACAGAAAGACCGTTCCGCTCCGGAGGATCCCGGAGGCTTCGCGTTTGACCGGTTTTTTCGCGTCGCCCCTTCGGCGGAGCATGAACCCCACGCCGGCGGCGGCGATGAAAAGGACCGCAACTTCGCCCAGGGTATCCAGTCCGCGATAGGTCACGATCACCGAGCTCACCAGGTTGGCGGACCCCAGTTCGTCGGGTCCGTCCTTGACGTATTTTTGTGCGACCGGGGACAATTCCTCAAAGGGGGTCACCTCCGTGACGAAGGGAAGCAGCATGAGGGCAAAGGCTCCGAGCAGCAGCAAGACGGCATATTTCTTAATCATGTTTCCCCTGCTTTCTGATCTTGTTCAATGCGAACAAAAAGACGATCGTTGTAAGTCCGGACCCGATGGCGGCTTCCGTCATGGCGACGTCCGGAGCTGCCAGCACAAGGTATAAAATGCTGGCAAGCAGGCTGATCACGCCGGCCAGCAGCACCGCCGACAGCAGGCTTTTCTGCTGAACCGCCAACACCGCCGCAGCGATCATGACGAGGCTCAGCACGACAATGAATACGGTGATCATAATTCTTCTCCTTCCTGCGTCCCCTTCATGGCGCCCTCTTCGTTTTCTTCATCTGCCGCAAGATCGTCCTTGACCGTTTCCTTTGCCAGCGGAATGCCGGCTTTGTGCGCGGCGCGCGCGAGGGCGTGCGAGGAAAGCGGATTCGTGAATATCACGAACAGAATGATAATGATGACCTTTGATGCTCCGATCGTTTCATGAAAGCCCATCGCCAGGCCGGCAATAAAGAGCAGGGTTCCCATGGTGGTCGCCTTGGTCCCGGCCTGCATGCGGTTGTAAATGTCGGGCATGCGGAAAAGTCCCAGTGCGCCCAGGAACAGGAATAACGATCCGAGAAGGGTGACGATCGCACCTGCAAGTTCCATCAGAGCCCCCTTTCGAGATAGCGCGCCATCGCGACCACGCCGACAAAGGCGATCAGACTGTAGACCAGCGCGATGTCAAGGTAGATCCCCCGTCCGAAATGGGCGGAGAGGAACACGATAAGCGAAATGGATACGATGGTCATGACATCCAGGGCGACCACGCGGTTGGCGGCGCCGGGACCGATGATCATGCGGACGAAGGCAAGCAGCAAGGCCGCCAGTCCGATCATTGCGGCGATCGTATATAATGTGTTAACCAAAGATCACCTCCAGGTATTTTTCAAATTTTTGTACGATATCGCGTGTGGCGCCCTCAAGATCTTCATGCCGGATCTCGATCCAGTGAATGTAGAGGTAGTCGCCCCGGATCTCCGCGGTCAGGGTCCCCGGCGTCAGCGTGATGGAATTCGCCAGAAGGGTCCTGCCGATCCGGGACTGAAGTTTCGTCCGGACCTTGACGATCCCGGGTTTGATCGGCAATTTCGGGTCGATCACCCGCCGCGCTACATCCAGGTTCGAGACCAGCAGTTCCCGGAGAAAAACTAGAACATACAGAACGCCGTACCAAAGCGACTTGGGCGTCAGCCTGACATCCCCCAGCACGGGTTCCATCCCCAGGGTCAGCAGCACCACCAGGGCCGATACGATCAGGCCGGCGACGATCTCCTGCATATCCCGGGGTGTCAGCATGACCCAGATCAGCATCAGGCCCAGAAACGATAAAATGGCATGTTTGACTTTTTTCATTCTTCCGCTTTCTCTGATTTGAGCGTTTAAATATAATTAAATGTGTATCAGCTTCCCTGCGATAAGCAATTTTTCATGCAGTAGGAGATGACTTCCAGTTCTTTCGCAAGATCGATATTATGTACGAACATGTTATTCTGTTTCGGCGGGAAGATCACCGCCGTGAAATTCAGGACGCCCTTGACGTAGCCCGGATCCAGGTCGTTCACGATCGCCTGCGCTTCGGATGAGGGAACGGTCAGGACCACGATCTGGATTGCATGCTTCCGAATGAAAGGCTTCAGTTCTTCAAGGGGGTAGACCTTAGCATAACCGATGGTCTTGCCGATCTTTTCCGGATCCGTGTCAAAGGCCGCGATAAAATTGAAGTTCACGTCCGCAAAACCGGGATAACGGATGATCGCCGTGCCCAGGTGGCCCGCACCGACGAGAACGACGTCTTTCAGCTTGTCCAGTCCCAGTATTTTATTGATCTGCCGGGTAAGGTCGCGGACATTGTAGCCCATTCCCTTGACGCCGTAGGCTCCGAACTGGGCAAGGTCCTTGCGGACGATCGAGGCATTGAGCCCGCAGCGTTCGGAAATTTCCAGGGACGTCAGCATGTCCCTTCCGGCCTCCCCTGCACAGCGTATGCAGCGAAGATAATCGGTCAATCTGCGAATAACGGCTTCTGATATTTTTGTCGTCGTGTTCAGTTCCATGTCCTGTCATTGATCGTTACGTTTTAACTCGCTTGTGAAAGTTATAACTTTCACAAATTGAATGCAAGAAAAAAATCGATCGCGGGGTCACCGGGTAAACCGCCGCGCCGGACCTGAGGTCACGGGGCCTTGTTCTGAAAAAAATATCTGTGAATTCTGCGGCATCCGTGATTAAATTGAAGCATGTCAACCCTCATCAAACTTTCCGCCCGGCTCTATGATCCGGTCCTGGGAAGGGCCCTGAAACCCCTGCGGCAGGCTTTTGTCCGTGCTTTGCCCGAAGACAGGAGCCTCCGTATTCTGGACCTTTGCTGCGGCACAGGCGATCAGCTGCGGGCATTTGAAAGAGCGGGATACGGGGACCTGCGCGGACTGGACCTGGACCCGGGCATGCTGGCCGTGGCAAAAAGGCGTTCCGGAACGATCCCGTTTGACGAGGGCGATGCCGCCCATACGCCTTATCCCGACGCTTCCTTTGATATTGTGACCCTCTCCCTCGCCCTGCACGATAAGGAGCAGTCCCTCCGGGAAGCGATCCTGACAGAGGCCTACCGGCTGCTCAAACCCGAGGCATATATCCTGTCCGCCGATTTCGCGTTTGACGAAAGGACACGCTTCATGGGCCGTTTTCTGATCACGGCGGTGGAACGCTTTGCCGGCGGGGAGCATTATGAGAATTTCAAGGACTATGTCCGCCGGGGCGGCATGAAAAATATTTTGCCCGGGGGTGACGTTGACATCGCAGAGACGGCACGTGTGCTGAATGCGGGGATCGCCCTTTGGAAGATACGGCATAGACGGTAAGAAAAACAGCGCTCTGCCCGCTGCGGCTGATGTGATTTTTTCGAGTTCGTCCGGAAGTCCGAATTTTTATATGTAATCTGAACGCTTTGTGATTAAATTAAACCATGCTTAAACGAATTCTGCTTATTGTTCTCTTTGGTGCATCCTTTCTTGCGGCGGATGAACTTGATTCATTGCTTGCCGTTTTGGAATCCCACCGGGAAGATGAAGCCTGGCTGGACCTTTTGCTGGGCCGCGCGAATTATCATTTTGTTTATGTCAAGGCCGGCTATGAGAGCGACAGTTATTTCTCCGGCCGGGACGTGGGACTGGACCAGTACAACGTGGCACTGCAGACGGCCTATCATTTTAAAGGCTTTACCGCCACGGCCGCCGGGATCATCTATCCGGACCTGATCCCGCGCTGGAACATCAGTTTTTTGAGCGCGGGCTACCGCTTGCCGCTGTCCCTGCCGCTGGCCGTCGACCTTGCCTACGACCGCTATATCTTTCACACGCCCGTGGATTCGCTGAAGGGAAGTTTTCCGAACGGGTTCCGGCTGGGGCTCTCCCATCAAAAACCTGCCTGGGGTCTCATCGCGGGGTACACCTTGCTGGCCGGCGAAGGCTTCTTTTCCCAGGTCAATGCCGGCGGACACCTGATGCTGACCCTGTTCCGCTGGGGACAGTCCGGCACGCTCCGGTTCCAGCCGCGGATCGACCTGCTGTTCGGGAACGAGATGGTCGCACTGGCGCTGCTTCCCGGCGGCGACCCTGAACCGGACTATACCTACGCTTTCGGTTTGCTGAA
>JAFGVT010000179.1 GCA_016937825.1 Fidelibacterota bacterium
GTGAACGGGCTCGTCCTGGACATCAAGACCGGCAACGGCGCCTTTATCAGCGACTACGACGCCTCCGTCCATCTTGCCGACCAGCTCAAGCATTTCGGCGAAGCCTACGGGCTTTCCGTCCGCCCGGTCATCACCGACATGAACCAGCCCCTCGGGAACATGGTCGGAAACTGGCTTGAGGTCCGCGAATCGCTCGATGTCCTGAAAGGGGAGGGACCCGAATCGGTGCGGGAGATCAGTCTGACGCTCACAGGCCAAATGCTGTCCCTGGCGGACCCCGAACGCAGTCAGGACGAAATACGCGCAGAACTTGAGCGGCTGCTTGACCGGGGCGACGCCTACCGGGCCTTCCTGAAAATAGCCGGAACACAGGGCGCGGACATTCGTTTTCTTGAGGAACCGGAGCGCTATCCGTCCTCAGCGCACAGGATCGAGGTCAGATCGCCGCGTGAAGGCACGATCTCGGCGATAGACACCTATCAGCTGGGTCTGGATGCGATCGCGCTCGGAGCAGGGAGAAAAATGATCACGGACAAGATCGATCCGAAAGCGGGACTGGAGCTTCACCGGCACATCGGCGACCGCGTTGAGCCCGGCGAACCCCTTGTCACCCTCTATACGGACAATAAAACAGCGGCGGACCTTCTGGCGGACCGGCTTGGGGATCGTTTTTCCTTTGCGGATACACCCACCCCAAAACCCCCCTATATCCATGAAATACGTTAAATTGTTTTTTATCGCTTTTATCTTTTTCGGCGTTCTTTGTGCCGATGAAGACCCCATGCAGTCGATGACCATCGAATACGGCGGGTATGACCTGACGCAGACGGAGGTCTCGAGCAGCAAGCAAACCTACGTGCCGCAGGAATACTACGACAACGTCATTCTGGTCGTCCAGGAGGCGCATCTTCTCGCCCGGAAAGGGGAGCACGCCGCCGCCGCCGCCAGGTTCAAACAGGCACTCAAGACCGATTCGACCTATGTCTTTGCCCTGAACGGACTCGGCAACGCTTACTTGAAGCTGAACGATCTTGCGAACGCGGAGCGTTATTTCAAGCAGGCGATACTTTTCGGGGAAACCTACGCCTTTCCCTACAACAACCTGGCGAACCTTTACATCCTTCAGGGGAAGCACGATGACGCCGTTCCGCTCCTGCAGAAAGCCCTGAAATATGATCCGAACAGCGCCTACGTCTATTACAACCTGGGGAACGTTTACCTTGCCAAAGAGAAATACAATCTTGCGCAATCCCATTATCTGAAAGCGATCAAGTACGACAAGAACTTTTGCAACGCCCGCTACAATCTTGCCCTGACCTATCAGCGCCAGAAGCGGGAAGGGGATGCCCTGAAGGAATATGAAGCGGTCGTGAAGATCTGTCCCGGCCATGAGAAGGCCGTCCTGAACCTTGCGGCCTATTACCTGCAGAGCGGAAAGACGGATCAGGCGATCCTCCTGTACCGCCAGGCGGTTCTGATCAATCCACAGACCGACCTCTACCTTGCCCTGGGGCACGCCTATCACAATCAGGGCTTCGCCAAGCTCGAGATCGGCGCCTACGAAGAAGCCGTCAGGCTGGATTCCAGCGATGTCGGAGCGCGCTACTTTCTGGCTTTGTCCTACTACGAACAGAACATGAAAATTTCCTCCCTGAAACTGTGCCGGGACATCCTTGAGGATGACCCTGAAAATTCACAGGCGCTTGAACTGCTTGAAAAGATCGGCCTCTGAAATCCCGCGCATTGCCGCAGGGTTATTTTCTAAATAATGCTTCCAAATATCCGGCCTAATCTTTATTTTACAAGATTATTTCAGGACACTTATGTTACAAAACAAGATCATAATCAGCGGTGCACGGGAACACAACCTTAAGAACATCCATGTTGAGATACCGCGAGATAAACTGGTGATTATCACCGGATTAAGCGGTAGCGGTAAATCGTCTTTAGCCTTCGATACCTTATATGCCGAAGGCCAGCGCCGCTATGTGGAATCCTTGTCATCCTATGCCAGGCAGTTCCTCGGCATCATGGAAAAACCCGATATCGACAAGATCGAGGGACTTTCGCCCGCCATTTCCATCGAGCAGAAAACGACGCACCGGAATCCCCGCTCGACCGTAGCCACGATCACGGAGATCCATGACTACATGCGCCTGCTTTTTGCTCGGATCGGAAAGCCCTATTGCTTCATCTGCGGCAAGCCGATCAGCAAGATGACCGTGCAGGAGATCGTGGACCGGGTGATGGAAATGCCCGAAGGAAGCAGGATCCAGATCATGTCTCCCGCGATACGCGAACGGAAGGGCGAGTTCAGGGAATACTTCAATCAGTTGAAAAAAGAAGGCTTCCTGCGGGTGCGGCTGGATGGAAAGATCCAGCTCCTGTCCCAGGTGGAACTGCCGGAACGCAACAACAAGCATAATATCGACGTTGTGATCGACCGTCTGGTCGTCGGGGGCGACATTCAGCAGCGCCTGACGGAAAGCGTCGAACTGGCGCTGAAGAACGGCAACGGCAATGTCATTATATACGAGTCGGAGCAGAAAGAGCTCAATTACAGCGAGAATTTTATCTGCCCGGATCATCCCCAGGTCAATCTGGAAGAGCTGAGCCCGAGGATGTTCTCCTTCAACAACCCCCTGGGCGCTTGCCCCGCCTGCAACGGTCTGGGTTTTCAGATGGAATTCAGTCCTGACCTGGTCGTCCCGGACAAGAACCTGAGTCTGCTTCAGGGCGCGCTGGAGCCGATCGGCGAACAGCCGCGCGGCACGTATTACGGCAATATCCTCAAAGGCATGGCCAAAAAATTTGATTTCAAGTTTTCCACGCCCTGGTATCAGCTCAGCAAAGAAGTCCAGCAGATCCTGCTCTACGGCAGCGGCAGGAACAGTCTGGTGATCGATTATCAGGGGCGGCACTGGTCCGGACAATACACCGGGGGATGGGAAGGGGTGATCCCGAACCTGAAACGCCGCTACCAGCAGACCACCAGCGCCATGATGCGCGAAAAGATCGAGAAATACATTTCGCAGCAGACCTGCCGCGTCTGCAACGGAAGCCGGCTGAAGCGGATCTCGACCTCTGTGTATGTCGGCGGAAAGAACATCGATGAACTCGAGCGCATGTCCATCCGGGAATCCCTGGATTTCCTGACATCCCTGACCCTGACCGAGACCGAGCGGATCATTTCGGAGCAGATCGTGAAAGAAGTCAGACAGCGCCTGGGATTCCTGAAGAACGTCGGACTCGATTATCTTACCCTCAACCGGAGCGCGGGAACGCTTTCGGGCGGCGAAGCCCAGCGTATCCGCCTGGCAACGCAGATCGGGTCCCAGCTGATGGGCGTGATGTACATTCTGGACGAACCCAGCATCGGCCTGCACCAGCGGGACAACGTGAAGCTGCTCGAGACCCTGAAGGGGCTCCGCGATCTGGGCAACAGCATCATTGTCATCGAACACGATCAGGAAACCATGGAAGAGGCGGACTGGATCATCGACATCGGTCCCGGCGCCGGCATTCACGGCGGCGAGATCGTCTGCGAAGGGACCCCCGCTCAGGTCAAGGCCTGCGAGAAATCCCTCACGGGACAGTATCTCTCCGGCAAAATGAGCATCGAGATCCCGGAAAAACGCCGAAAGAGCAACGGGAAATCCCTGAAACTGTTCGGCGCGGAAGGGAACAACCTCAAATCGGTGGACCTTGAGCTGCCCCTGGGCACCATGACCTGCGTCACCGGCGTCAGCGGATCGGGGAAAAGCAGTCTCATCAACGAAACCCTCGTCCAGATCCTGAACCGCGACCTGATGCATGCCAAGGGGAATCCTCTGAAATACGAGCACCTGGAAGGCCGGGAACATGTCGATAAGATCATTAATATCAACCAGTCGCCCATCGGACGCACCCCGCGTTCCAATCCGGCAACCTATACGGGCGTTTTCACGCATATCCGGGATCTTTTCGCATCGCTGAACGAATCCAAACTGCGCGGATACAGTCCCGGCCGCTTCAGTTTCAACGTTAAGGGCGGCCGCTGCGAATCCTGCAGCGGAGACGGCGTGAAGAAGATCGAAATGCATTTTCTTTCCGATGTCTACGTGACGTGCGAAGTCTGCCGGGGAAAGCGCTACAACCGCGAGACCCTGGATATCAAATACCGCGGCAAAACGATCGCGGACGTCCTGGACATGACTGTTGAAGAAGCCCTTGAATTTTTTCAGAACCATCCCCGCATCAAAACGAAATTGAAGACCCTGAATGAAGTCGGACTCGGCTATGTCCATTTGGGTCAGCCGGCGACGACCCTCTCCGGCGGCGAAGCCCAGCGGGTTAAACTCGCCACCGAATTAAGCCGCATCGGAACCGGGAACACCCTCTATGTGCTGGATGAACCCACGACGGGACTGCACTTTGCGGACGTCCACATGCTTCTTGACGTACTGAACAAACTGGTCAACAAGGGGAACACCGTCCTGATCATCGAGCACAACCTGGATGTGATCAAAAATGCGGACTGGGTCATCGATCTGGGGCCCGAAGGGGGCGAAAAAGGCGGGACCATCGTCGTAAAGGGGACGCCCGAAACGGTGGCGAAACATAAGACCTCGTACACCGGCAATTTTCTGCAAAAAACATTATCAGGCGCACGACCCGAATGAAAACGGATATCTTGATCATCGGAGCGGGGATCAGCGGTACGGCGATCGCAAGCGCCCTTTCGGCGTACGATATTTCCCTGTGCGTCCTTGAAAAAACGAACGATATCTCCAGCGGGGCAAGCAAGGCGAACAGCGGCATCGTGCATGCCGGCTATGACGCCCGTCCCGGGACACTCATGGCAAAGTTCAATGTGGCCGGAAACGCCCTGTACCCGGAAATGTGCGAGCGTTTGGACGTCCCCTTCAGGCAATGCGGCTCCTATGTGCTTGCTTTCTGCGACGAAGAGGTGCGTGAACTGGAAAAATTGAAAGCCCGCGGCGACGCGAACGGCGTTCCCGAACTGGCGATCCACACGGCCGAGGCGGTGCTTGCGAACGAAGCGCATGTTTCCCCCGGCGTCGTGGCCGGACTCTACGCGCCGACGGCCGGCATTGTAAGTCCTTATGAACTGTGCATCGCCCTGATGGAGCATGCCATGGATAACGGCGCGGCCCTCTTCCTTGAAACGCCCGTGACCGCGATCGAACGCCGCAAGGACCGTTACCTCGTCCGCACACCCGGGCGCAGCTTCGATGCCGCCTGTGTGATCAATTGTGCCGGGGTCCATGCCGATGAGGTCCATAACATGCTGCTTGCTCCCGCTTTCGAAATCCGACCCCGCAGGGGAGAATATTTTATCCTGGACAAGTACGCGAACGGCATCGCCGGGCGCGTGATCTTTCAGTGTCCGTCCAAATCCGGGAAAGGCGTTCTGGTCTCTCCCACGGTCCATCACAATATCATCGTCGGACCCAATGCGGAGGATATCCGCGAGCGCGACGCGACCGAAACAACGGCGGAGGGACTGGAGGAAGTCTGGAATTCTGCGTTGAAGAGTATTCCAGAACTGCCTCGCAATCAGATTATTACAACATTCTCCGGCGTACGCGCGGAGCCCTCGGGGGACGATTTTATCATTCAGGATTATCCGGAAGCCCCCGGCTTTATCGACGTGGCCGGGATCAAATCCCCGGGACTGACGGCCGCGCCGGCCTTCGCCCTTTTCGTTGAAGAAATGGTCCGGACCTTTTTCGGCGGCCTGAAGAAGCGGAAAGATTACCGGGCCGAGCGGCGCAGGATGATCCGCTTCCAGGAACTTTCGCACCGCGAACGCGCCGAACAGGTGAAGCGGGACCCCTTGTACGGGCGCATCATCTGCCGCTGCGAGGGGGTCACCGAGGGAGAGATCGTGGACCTGATCCATCGCAATGCCGGGGCGCGGACACTGGACGGCGTCAAGCGCCGGGCACGCTGCGGCGGCGGGCGCTGTCAGGGCGGTTTCTGCGCGCCGCGGATCATCGATATCCTCGCCCGCGAACTAAATCTGCCCAAGGAGGAAGTCTGTAAGGATTCTTCCGCATCGCGGATCCTGACCGGAGAGACAAAAGGAAAGGACAGCGCGCAGTGAAAGATTACGATGTGATCTGCATCGGCGGCGGA
>JAFGVT010000180.1 GCA_016937825.1 Fidelibacterota bacterium
GGTCATGATGGCACAGCCGTCCCTGGAAGATTTTTCCGGCGACGTCCTGGTGCTGGCAGGCGACGTGCCGCTTCTCACAGCGGAGACCCTCCGCAAGCTGATCCTGACGCACCGGGAGCGCCGGGCGGACGCTACGGTCCTGAGCGCCGTGTTCGGGGACCCCTACGGATACGGCCGCATCGTGCGGACGCCGGAAGGGAATTATTCCCATTCCGTGGAAGAAAAGGACGCCGATGACGAGATCCGCAAGATCCGGGAGATCAATTCCGGCATCTATGTGTTCAAAGCGGAGCTCCTTTTTCACTATTTGCGTTTTATCGGAACAGACAATGCCCAGGGAGAGTATTACCTGACGGAAGTACTCCCGCTGATGCGAAAGGACAATAAGACCGTCGCCCTGCAGGTCGCGGATGATCCGGACGAGATCCAGGGAGTGAATACGGTCGCTCAGCTGAAAGAGGCCGAGGAAAAATTAAAGGCGTTACAATGAAACGATTCTTTCTTCTTGTGATCACAGGCATCATCGCGTCCCTGCCCCTGCAGGCGCAGTATCTCGAAGAACTTTCCGGATTTACCCGGCAGGGGGTCGGGTACGACCTTTCCGATGCGCGCGCTCAGGCTGCGTTCATCGACTGGTCGAAGATCCAGATGCACCATTCCGTTTCCATGAGCATGGGCGCCTCCGCCTGGGGATCCCAGTCCTACCTGACCTATCACAATCAATTCACGGTGCCGCTGAGTTCGCGGCTCTCGTTTTACGGCAATCTGTACTGGCAGCTGCAGGCCTACGCGTCCAATCCCGCCCTCCAGAGGATCAACAGTCCGGCGGGGGACCTCTATTTTGACGCGAACCTGGTGTACAAGCTGGGTGAGAATTCAAGCCTGAGCCTGGGGATCGCCCGCTATCCCTCGACCTACGGTTACGGCTATCTGCCGGGTTCGTACTACGATCCCTATTCGATCGGCTTCCGGGGACCGGGAGGGTTACTGCCATAGAAGCGCAACAGCTAAATCGGATCCTGAATGTCGTTATTATCCTCTTCATCGTTCTGATAGGTTTTTTTGCTTACTCCGCCTGGGTGGACCGTCCCGCCCGCATCCGCGAATTCACCGAAGTGGAGATCCCGGCAAACCTGCCGGACCTTCGCATATCCGGCGAAAAGACCCAGGAGTCCATGGATATCGTCGTCCGGATCCTGAACGGCTGCGGCGTCAGCGGCGTGGCCTACAAACTTCGCGAATACCTCCTGACGCACGGGTTCGACGTCAGCGAGACCACCAACGCCGACCACTTCAATTATGAAAAGACCATTGTGTATATCCACCGGAACGATTACAAAATGTCCCGGACCATATCGGAAAAGCTGAACATCGCCAATAACCCCGTGCTGGACGACCGCTTGCCGGACTATCCCTGCGACGTGACCGTTCTGATCGGAAAAGATTATCAGCAGCTTCCCCCTTTTCAGGAAAAATAACACCCATTATAACAAAAGGAACTGCATGACAGAACATGCCGTAATCAGTGACAAGAAATCCTCCCACGATCTGGCGATCATGATATCCGAACTGGCGCTGGAGAAGAAAGCAGAAGACGTGGTCGTGATGGATGTCAGTGAAATTGCCGGATTTACCGATTATTTTGTGATCGCCACCGGAAACAGTGACGTTCATATCAAGACCCTGACGGATTACATCGAAGATGAACTTTCCCAGTACAAGGTCAAGGTCTGGCATAAAGAAGGGTATGAGAACCTTAAGTGGGTCCTGATGGATTATGTGGATGTGGTGGTCCATTTATTTAACGCGAAGACCCGGGATTATTACGACCTGGAAACCCTCTGGGCCGACGCAGAGAAGATCCTGGTGCGGGACGAATAGTAAAAGCACCCGGTGACGCCGGGTCTGATCGAACAACATCAACGAAAATAAGACAACGCCCGGCGGCCGGGAACAGCTGCTGCGGGCTGCCGAGTTTTTCTCAATATAAACTTGAAAAATACGATACAAATGCGTATGTTTATCGTCTTTTACGGGGTTGGACAGGGGCGAAAGACGATCATATAGGAGACATGAAAATGACGGAAGAAAGATCAAAGCAGGAAAAGAAAGCCGAAGCGGCTTCTTCGGCACAGCCCCCGAAAGCAAAAAAAAACCCGAACAAAAAAACCGCGGAACCCGCGGCGGAGTCCAACGCGAAAGCCGGCGACGCTTCCGAAGCGTTCCTCCTGACCCGGGAAGAGATCGACACCCTGATCCTGGAGCATGCCGACCTGCAGCTCAGATGCAAAGAATATCAGGACAAGTTCCTCCTCCTGGCGGCGGAATTCGAGAATTTCAAAAAGCGGACGAATAAGGACCAGCAGCGCTACCGGGAACTTTATAAGGAGAACCTCCTGAGCGAACTGCTTCCCGTGATCGATGACATCGAACGCGCCCTCGCGCACCACAGCGATGACGAACTGGGCACGGGATTTGCCATGATCCACAGCAAACTGCTGGCGTATCTTGAAAACTACGGTGTGGTCCCCTTCGTATCGGTGGGGGAGGAATTCGATCCCGAAA
>JAFGVT010000033.1 GCA_016937825.1 Fidelibacterota bacterium
GAGCAGAGGAGGGACATCGCTCATCTCCCGGACGCAGGCCGCTTCGCGATAGCCGTTCGCGTTCATAAGTTTCAGGATCATGTCGCTGTTCACGCCCCGGATCGGTTTTTCCCGTGCGGGATAGATGTCCACCAGGTATACCTTGTCGGCGAGGGCGAGCGAGCGGGCGAAGCCTTCGGCAAAATCCCGGGTCCGTGAAAAGAGATGCGGCTGAAAAACGGCCGTGATCCGCCGCTTCGGGTACATGACCCGCAGTGCGGTCAGGGTTGCCGTGATCTCGGTGGGATGATGGGCGTAATCGTCGTAGAACAGCACATCCTGCTCCTGATGGCGGAGTTCGCCCCGCCGTTCCACGCCGCCGTAGGCCTGAATGCCCTTTCCGGCGTCCTTCATGTCCAAATGGAGCAGATAGGCGGTGACCAGCGCCGCGCTTGCGTTCAGCACGTTGTGCAGACCGACCTGGACGATCCGGTAGTCCCCGATGATCTCGTTCCGGTGCCGGAGCGTGAATTCCGATCCGTTGGCGAATGAAATGTTCTCGATATGAAAATCCGCGTAGGGGTGCGTGCCGTAGGTCACGACGGGACGGTCGATATAGGGGAGCAGGCTGCGGGCTTCCGCGTCGTCATGACACAGGATAACGGACCCGTTCTCCGGAACGCTGTTGGCGTATTCAAGGAAGGAGCTTTTCATGTCCTCCAGGTCGCGGTAGATATCCAGATGGTCCGCATCCACGTTGGTGATAACGGCCAGTGTGGGCGGGAGCGCCAGAAAGGTCCGGTCGAACTCGTCCGCCTCAAAGATCACGTGGGTTTTTGAGTCCAGGCGCGCGTTGGTGTTCAGGTTCTTGATGATCCCGCCGATGAAAAGGGAGGGATGCGATCCGCAGGCTTCCAGGGTGGAGGCGATCATCGAGGAGGTCGAGGTCTTGCCGTGCGTTCCGGCGACGCCGATACGGATCGGCCATACCGAAAGCAACATGCCCAGAAATTCCGCCCGACGGATCAGCTTGATCCCCTGGCGCTTCGCCTGTTTGAACTCGGGATTGTCCGCCTTGATCGCCGAGGAATAGACGACGACGTCGGGAGCGGCGATATGTTCGCCCAGATGGCCGATATGGATCACGGCGCCGAGGGACCGAAGATGTTCCGTGATGCTGGATTCGGTGGAATCGGACCCGCTGACATGGAAACCGAGCTGCAGCAGCACCTCCGCGATCCCGCTCATGCCGATGCCGCCGATCCCGATCATGTGGATCTTTCTGATCGAACCGAAAATGGATGTGATCCTGTTATCTTGCATATCAGCTCCAGGCATAAAAAGATTGTAATTGGTTTATGATGCTTTTTGCGATCGTATCGGCCGCATTGTCCTCCCGCCGGGGATACGCTTCGGACATGCGTCTCAGGTTTTCGGGGTCGCGGATCATGTCATTCAGGTGCGAATTGATGGGGAAGTCCGGAAATTCGCGTTCTTCGACGATCACGGCGCAGCCCAGCGCTTCCAGGGCTTTCGCGTTATGGTACTGGTGGTTCCCGGCGGCCGTCGGGAGGGGAATGAGGATGGCGGGGATCCGCATCTGTTCGATCTCGGCAAGCGTCAGCGCCCCGGCGCGCGCGATCACCATATCCGCCGATGAATAGGCCGCGGACATATCTTCTATAAAGCTCTTCAGATGAATTGACTTGTGTTCGCCATGCTGATGCTGCAGCATGTCGAACGAGGTGGTTCCCGTTTGCCACAACACCTGTATGTCGTACTTCACGATCCAGGATTCGATGCGCTTGGCAATGTAATTGTTGATATTCAGGGATCCCTGGCTGCCGCCGAAAATGAAAATGGTGAATTTATCGGGGTCCAGGCCCATTCGTTCGCGGGCTTCGCGCGTGTCGATGCGAACGATCTGGCTGCGGATGGGATTCCCGCTTCGGATGAACAGCACGTCATGCTTGATATGTTCTTTCACCTCGTCATAGGCATAGAAAAAGCCCATGGCGTGCTTCGCGAGCATGCGGCTGGTGACCCCCGGGAACGCGTTCTGTTCCTGAACGAAAAGCGGGATGCGCCGCTGCCGGGAAACCATGCCCGGGATCCCCGAAACGTAACCCCCGGTGGCAATGGTCGCAACCGGGTCCGTTTTGCGGTACAAAGCGTGCACCTTGATCAGGGAATACAGAAGGCGGAAGGGAAGAAGAATGTTCTGGATCACAGAGCGGAGCGAAAGATAACGGGAGAATCCTTTTACCGGGATCAGCGTGTGCGGATAGGCCCCTGCGGGCGCCAGGCGGCGTTCGATGCCGTAGCGGGAACCGATATAATGGCAGGTGATGCGCATCGATCCCGGCAGGGAGTCGGCATAGCGCACGATCGCGTCCGCAATGGCGATCGCGGGGTAATAATGACCGCCGGTGCCGCCGCCGGTGATCACGAGGGTCATTTTCCGTTTAGAGCTCATGTAAAAACTCGGCTTGTTTTTGCAGCGCATGCTGCGATTGTTTCATGATGTTCAGGCAAATGCCGATCAGGGCGAGGTTGATCAGCAATTGTGTGCCGCTTTTACTGATGAAGGGCATGGGAAGCCCCGTTACGGGACCGATCCCGACACAGACCGCGGCATTGATCAGCGCATAAAAGATGATCGAAAAGGCCGTAGAGAACAGGATCGTCTTTCCGAAAGGATCCTCCACATGACGTGCCAGGCGCAGCATGGAAATGAACAGAATGACAAAACCGAGAAGGATCAGGGAGGTCGTAATGAATCCCAGTTCTTCCCCGGCGATCGAAAAGATAAAATCCGTATGAGCTTCGGGAAGAAAGAGGTTCTTGCCCGTGCTGTTGCCGAAACCCCGGCCGAAGAATCCGCCCCCCGAAAGGCTGATCATGGATTGACGGATCTGGTAATTCCCGTTGGTGATGTCTTCAGGGTTCAAAAACGCCAGAATGCGGGCGCGGCGGTAGGGCGAAAACCAGACAAAGGCGCTTGCCGCGACGGCGAAGACCATGGAAATGCTCCCCAGTTGAAGCTTTGAGGCGCCGGAGATATACAGAACGACCGCCGCAATGACATAGAGAGATACGGCGGATGAAAAATCGGGGGTCAGGGCGATCATCAGGATCAGGACCGATGAAATGATCATGACCGGAAGCAGTCCTTTGCGGAATTGGCCCAGCGTTTCCTTGTGATTGGCGACATATCCGCTGAGATAGATGATCAGCGTGAACTTTACGATCTCCGCGAGCTGGAAAAGGTTCCGCCCGCCGATCGCGAACCAGCGCGTCGGGGAGGATATTCCGGCGGAATACTTATGAATAAGGGTTATCGCCAGCATCGCCGCGGTGATCAGAAGGAAGAACCAGGTTGCATTTTTCAGTTTGCGGTAGTCGATCAGATAAAAGACGAAGCAGATCAGGATCGAGAGCACCAGATATTTGATATGGCTCTCAAAGAAGCTGTTGGCGTTGCCTTCAATATTGAACGAAACGCGCGTGCTTGCCGAGAAAAGGATCAGCATGCCGCCGCAGATGAGTACCAGCAGGGTAATGGCAAAGACCTTGAAGCTGAGAGGATATTCCAGTTTATTTGCTTTCATTTCCCAGTTCCATAATGGTTTTGACGATCTGTTTGAAATGGTCGCCGCGTGCTTCATAATTCCGGTATTGATCGTAGCTGGTACAGGCGGGCGACAGCAGGATGGCGTCGCCGGGATTCGCGCGCTGAAAGGCGGTCATAACCGCCGTTTCAAGATCATGGCAGGGAACAGGATTGAATTCCGCCAGCTGCCTTATGATCTTTTCGCTTGCCTCGCCGATCACGTAGAGCGTGTCGGTCCCGGAAATCCAGGGGGCAAGGTCCCTGAAATCGCTGTCCTTGTCACGGCCGCCCAGAATAAGATGCAGGGGGGAGTTAAAGCTCCGGATCGCCATTTTGACGGCATCGGTGTTCGTTCCCTTTGAATCGTTGTAAAAACGGATGTTGCCGGCCTCGCCGGCGAATTCTATCCGGTGGGGAATGCTCTCGAATTCCCTGAGAGAGGTAAAAATCCCCTCATGGTCACGGATGAACGGCGATACCGCCGATGCGGCGCTCGCGATATTGTATTCGTTGTGAATGCCGAAGAGCTTGATGTCTTTTTTAGGCAGTTTGTGCCAGGTCCCGCCGAGTTTGAATGAAAAGGTTTCCCCGTCGAAACAGGCGATCGAATCCGGTAGCGGTTCCCGGGATACCGGGATAACATAGGCCCGGGTCTCGGCGTATGCGTTGACGACCTCGTCATCCCGGTTCAGGACCGCAAAATCCTTTGCTTCCTGATTGATCAGAATGCGGCATTTGGTCAGTGCGTATTCGAGGAAAGAGTCGTAACGATCCAGATGGTCCGGCGTGATGTTCAGGATCACCGCGACATTCGGGTGGAAGGTTTTGGTCGTTTCCAGCTGAAAACTGCTGATCTCCGCCACATAGGTCGGATGCTGCGATCCGCTGACGATCGCGGTGTAGACGGCCTGTGAGAAGGAATGGCCGATATTTCCGCAGGCGACGGCCGGAATACCCGAACGGTTGAGCATGTCGGCGATCAGGCTGGTCGTGGTCGTTTTTCCATTGGACCCGGTGACGGCGATCACGGGACTTTCCGTGAACCAGCTGGCCGCCTCGATCTCGGAATAGACCGGAATGTCGCGGACATACAATTCCTGCACGATCGGGGAGGAGGTGGGAATGCCCGGGCTCAGGATCACAAAGTCCGAGGCAAAGATCTCCGGGCCGTGCCCGCCGAATTCGTAAGCAATCCCGTGCTCGCGGAAGATCGTGAGAATATCGGGTGTGCCGAGCCCCGGGTTCATGTCGCTGACACGCACCTGTGCTTCATGCCTTGCCAGAAGGATCGCGGCGGCGATGCCGCTTCTCCCGGCACCCAATACGGTCACACTCTTTCCCGTTACGCGCATGTTCACTCCTTAACGGATCTTAAAGGTTGCCAGCGACATCAGAGCGCATAAGATGCCGAGGATCCAGAAACGGATGACCACCTTCGATTCGGGCCAGCCGAGCTGTTCAAAATGATGATGCAGGGGCGCCATCCTGAAGAGGCGCTTCCCTTCGCCAAGGCGCCGTTTCGTATGCCGGAACCAGCCGACCTGAAGGACGACGCTGAGGCCTTCGATCACAAATACCATTCCGATCAGCAGAAAAACGATCTCCTTTTTCAGCAGGATCGCCACGGTTCCCAAAGCCGCGCCGTAGGCCAGAGAACCCGTATCGCCCATAAAGACTTCCGCGGGACGTGAATTGAACCACAGGAATCCGACCAGTCCGCCGACCATGGCCGAAAGATAAACGGTCAGTTCTCCCGTCGTGGGCAAATATAAGATATTGAGGTACTGGCTGAAATCCACACGGCCGGAGAGATAGGCGATCGCCAGAAGCGCAAAGGCCGCAAGCGCCATCAGTCCGGAGGCAAGCCCGTCCAGGCCGTCCGTCAGGTTGACCGCGTTGGAGAACCAGGTAATGTACAGGATCACGATGGGCACGTAGAAAATGCCCAGGTTGATCACCACGTTTTTCAGGAAGGGTACGGTCGTCGACCCGACGAGTCCGGGATTGCTGGGATACAGATACATGAACAGGGCGACGATCAGGCCGATCAGGACCTGTCCGATCAGTTTGTATCGCGCCACCAGGCCCTTTTTCATTTTTTTGACCACTTTCAGATAATCGTCGACAAACCCGATCGCGCCCATCCAGACCGTGACGAACATCGTGAGCAGAACGTAACGGTTGCTGAGATCGGCCCAGAGCAAGGTCGGGACAAAGACGGACAGATGGATGAGAAGTCCCCCCATGGTCGGCGTGCCGGCCTTCGCCTGATGCGATTCGGGACCGTTCGCGCGGATGGTTTCGCCGATATGGTGGCGTTTCAGCGCGCGGATAATGACCGGCCCGAGAAAAAAGGAGATCAGCAGCGCGGTGATCGCCGCCGCGGCGCTTCGGAAAGAAATATATTGCATGAGGTTCATCCACGAAACATATTCCCTGAGAGGATAAAGGAGTTTATATAACATTTACATATCCTTTATTAAAGAGATGATTTCTTCCATCGCCATGCCTCGCGA
>JAFGVT010000181.1 GCA_016937825.1 Fidelibacterota bacterium
GGGAATGCGCGTATTATTCGGAATCATTTTTTGGGATGCACGTGAAAGAGAAGCGCTTAACATCAGGGGACCCTCTTCCCGGCGGGATACGGGAAATGCTGGTCATCGCCCTGCCGATGATGATCTCCCATGCCTGCGACACGATCATGACCTTTACCGACCGGATGTTCCTTTCCCGTTTGGGTCCCGAAATGATGAACGCCGCCATGAGCGGCGGCATGACCTCTCTGATGATGATGACCTTTTTCATGGGTCTGATCGGATACTCCACGGCGCTGGTGGCGCAGTATCTCGGCGCGAACCGGAAGCACACGAGCCCCGTGGTGACCGCCCAGGTGTTCCTTGTCATTCTCGTCGCCTATCCGGTCATCCTGCTCCTGAAGCCCCTTGCTTCCCGCTTCTTTGTGATCATGCACATCCCGGACGAACAGCTTGCGCCGCAGATGATCTACTTCAATATCATGATCTTCGGAACGATCATCGGCCTGCTCCGCACGGCGCTCAGTTCCTATTTTTCCGGTATCGGTAAAACCCGCATCGTCATGATCGCGGCCATCCTGTCCATGATCGTGAACGTGGGCGTGAACTATGTCCTGATCTTCGGAAAATTCGGCGTGGCGCCCATGGGGATACGCGGAGCCGCGATCGGAACGATCATCGGGGGCGTTTCGGGACTTCTTGTTCTGATCGCCGCGTATCTGGGCCGGACGAACCGTCGCGAATTCAATGTCATGCAATCTTTCCGCTATTATCCGCAGATCATGAAGAAGCTCCTGAATTACGGCTATCCGGCCGGCCTGGAATTCATGTTCAATTTCTTTGCCTTTAATCTGATGATCCTGATATTCCACTCCGCAGGCAGTGTCACCGCCACCGCAACGACGATCATGTTCAACTGGGATATGGTTTCCTATGTCCCCCTGATCGGCATCGAGGTCGCCGTGACCAGTCTGGTCGGCCGCTACATGGGCGCCGGAGATACCGCCCTGGCGACAAAATCCGCCCTGTCGGGGTTAAAGACCGGCGCGTTCTATTCGGTCTTCATTCTGATACTGTTCGTGTTCTTTACGGAAGAGCTGGTCCTGATATTCCGGCCGGCGACCGGCAGCGGCATCTTTGACCAGGCATTCCCGACGGCCGTCTTTATGCTGCGGGTCGCTTCGATCTACGTGCTGGTGGAAGCGGCGATCGCGGCCTTTGTCGGCGCCCTGCGCGGAGCGGGCGACACGCGCTGGTCCATGGTCGCATCCGTGATTCTGCATTATTCGATGCTTCTGGTCTCGATCCTTGTTTTCAAGGTGTTCCATCTTTCCGCGGAGATCGCGTGGATCATCGTTGTCTTTCTCTTTATGCTCTTCAGCGTCGTCTTCTACCTGCGTTTCCGGAGCGGCAAGTGGAAAAAAATACGGATCGTGGAAGAAAACCCCGAAACGTGATCCCCGGCATCAACTATCGGAAGAACAGAGCCCGGTGAATATCGTTGTAAAATTCAGGTTCGGGCGGTATTTTAAACCCGGCGTTCCCGGAACATATTCCGGGGAGGGCGTATAAGACGGTTCTTTACACGGGGAGACTTATGCAATTCATTCAATCCTATATCCTTGAAATATACCACCTCGTTCTGGAGATGGCGCCCTACCTGCTTCTGGGCTTTCTGATCGCCGGCATTTTGAAGTACAGTTTCAAGCCGGGCCGCTTGAAGCATTATCTGGGCGGGTCGGACCTCCGTTCCGTAGTCTACGCCTCGCTTCTGGGCGTGCCCATGCCCCTGTGTTCCTGCGGTGTGATCCCGACGGGCATCGGGCTGTACCGGAACGGCGCATCCAAAGGCGCTACGCAGTCCTTTCTGATCTCCACGCCCCAGACCGGCGTGGATTCGATCATGATCACCTATTCGCTGCTGGGACTTCCCTTTGCCGTCATTCGCCCCATTGCGGCATTTCTGACCGGCATTGCCGGCGGCGTGATCACCAATAAGGTCGAGGGCGAAAAGCCGCACGAATTCGCCAACGGGGAGACGAACGGGGACATGCCCAAAGGCTGGAAAAAGATCCCCGCCATCCTGAAATACGCTTTTATCGATTTTATGGCGGATATCGCCAAATGGCTCGCGATCGGCGTTCTGATCGCGGCGTTGATCTCGGTCCTGCTTCCCGATGATTTTTTTCTGAACTACCTGTCCAACCCCTACCTTTCCATGCTGGTGATGCTCGTCGCGTCCATTCCCCTCTATGTCTGTGCGACCAGTTCGGTCCCGATCGCGGCGGCGCTGATCATGAAAGGACTTTCACCCGGAGCCGCCCTGGTCTTTCTGATGGCGGGTCCCGCCACGAATGCCGCCACCATTTCCGTGATCGGCAACACGCTGGGTAAAAAATCGCTCATCGTGTATCTTTCAACGATCATCATCGGATCGTTTGCCGGCGGGATCATTCTGAACGAATTCATGCCCGCCGCCTGGTTCGGGGGCATGATCGCCCGCGGTCACGACCACCATATGCTGCCCGAATGGCTGATGATCGGATCTGCGGTGATCCTGACCGGTTTGATCATCTACACCCTGGTGAACAAAATGATCAAAAAATTCAGGGGGAACGACACCTGCGAGTCGTGCGAACTCCCCGAAACGCATGAAAAACACAACTATCTCGTCCATATTGAGGGCATGAGCTGCCAGCATTGCGTGATGAATGTGAAAAAAGGACTTTCTTCTCTTGACGGAGTGACCGAAGTTGACGTAAATTTGGAAACAAGATCAGCCCGGGTTTCCGGGAACGTCGACACGAAGCTGATCCGCGAAACGATCAAGCAGTTAGGTTATACCGTCAAAGGGATCGAATGAAAGCCATTATACCCGCTGCCGGGATAGGAAAACGCCTGCAACCCCATACCCTCAACCGTCCCAAGGTCATGGTCCCGGTTGCCGGGAAGCCCATTCTGGAACACATTTCAAGCGCCTTGCTGGAAGCGGGTTTTAACGAAATATCCGTTATTGTCGGTTACAAAAAAGAAAGCATTGTCGATTATTTTACGGCGAAATATCCCGGTACGTTCACCTTTCCCGTACAGGAAGAAATGAAAGGGCTGGCTCACGCCGTTCTTTACGGCCTTGATGATGTTGAAGAACCCGTCCTGATCATTCTGGGCGATACGATCATTGACATGGACCTGAGCATTTTTCATGATGGCAGGGAAAATATGATCGCGGTCGTTGAGGTGGAAGACCCGAAACGTTTCGGGATCGTTGAGACCGACGAGAAGGGCAGGATCACCGGGATGGTGGAAAAACCGGAGAACCCGACCAGCAATCAGGCCATCGCCGGCGTGTATTTCCTGAAAAATCAGCAAAAACTGAAGCAGGCGATCGAGACGCTGATCCGGGATGACATCAGGACGCGGAACGAATACCAGCTGACCGATGCCCTGGCGCTGATGATGCGATCAGGTGAACCTTTCCGGGCCGTTCCCATCAAGGCCTGGTACGACTGCGGCACCCCGGAGACACTCTTGTCGACCAACCGCTTTCTGCTGACAAAACATGCCGCAAATCACGGCACATGTGTTGACTGCATCCTGCATGAACCTGTTTATATCGGGAAGGGGACCCGGATAGAACATTCCGAGATCGGCCCGGATGTCGCGATCGGCAATGATGTGAAGATCCTTCATTCATGCATAAAGAACAGCATGGTCTTTGCAGGCGCCGTGCTTCAGGATGTCGATCTGCACGATTCGCTGATCGGCGAAGGAACGGATCTGCGAAA
>JAFGVT010000182.1 GCA_016937825.1 Fidelibacterota bacterium
CAGATGCTGAATTATTATGGTTCTGCAACAGCCGATATCAACAGCATTGCACCGGTGATCAATGTGATCCTGTATCCGGTTCAATCCTATGCAACGGTCACGATCAACGGCATATTCAGTAACGAAGGATCTTCAACGGAGGAAAAGGTCGTTTTTACGGCAAACTGGAGCGGAAGCTATGATGTTTACGTGATGGATACGGACGGCAGCAATATCCGGCAGTTAACTTCATCCGAAGGGAATGACACTTACCCGCAGTTATCGCCTGACAGAAGCAAGGTCAGCTTCCAGCGTTCATACGGCAATGGTCCCCTGTGCTTTATCGTTGATGTTGAAACCCTGGAATTGGACACAGTAGACCTGGAGGCTTATTCGGCGCAATGTGTGTCCTGGCACCCAAGCGAGAATTACCTTCTATTTCATTCAAACTACTATGGTACCTGCGATATTTTCAAATATGACTTAAGTACGGAAACCGTTACCCCCCTGATCGTCGATGATGTCACAAATTGGGTACCTGTCTCCTCGCCCGATGGCGAACATATATTGTTCTATTCTAAAATGAGTGATAATAGCTTCAGGGCCTATATTGCCAATGCAGACGGAACCGATCCGATGCTCGTCAACCCAGAGGGTCATGCAGATGAACGCCTTCCCCATATGTGTCCGGCCGATACGAATCTGATCTTGTTTTCCGGCCGGAATTACAGTGTAACGTCGTATGTTCAATTTGGATTGTTCATTACGGACCGATCAACGGGAAATGTCTTCAACTTGATTTCGACAAGCGGAGTTAACGAATCCTGGCCGGACTGGTCACCCGATGGCAATCAGGTCATCTATGAGCGTAATTCCGGCGGCAATTACGGTATCTACATCATTAATCGGGACGGAACGGGAAATACGGCGCTGATCGACACCCCGGGAGGAAATGAAAAATATCCTCACTGGCGTTAACCATTGATTGCTTATTAATTAAATTAAGACAAACCCTGTTCTATTGACAGGGTTTTTCTTTATGGCAAAGGAATTCGCGAAGTGAAAAATACCACACCGCGGAATGGATCTATACGCCAAATACTGATCCTGTTTTATGGGTGCTTTCTATTATAATCGCCACCTGATAAATCAAGGAAACGGAGCCGTTATGTTTTGAACCCCCGGGGGGCGATGACGCTATCATTTCACAGCCGGGCAGGGGATGCCTACAGCAATTAAACGGGCACGCAGCGTGAATATTTATTTATAGCAATAATAAAAGCGTTGGAATTGATTTCCGCTTCGCAGTATATTTTGCCGGGATAAGGTATTAACCATTCAATACGGCCGGGTCGAACTGCAGCGGAACACGGGTTTCCCGGCCAAGGGTCCTGTGCGTTCTTTCGGACGCCTGCGGGAGGGAACCATGAAACGATATATCGTCATTCTCAATCCGATTGCCGGAAAAGGGCACGCGGAAAAACGCATTCCGGAAATAGAGGCCTTTTTTCGTACGAATGGGCTGGAGTTCGAGATCGTGCTGACAGAACGGCCCGGCCATGCGATCCTTCTCGCGGAGCATTACGGATCCGTCCCGGATGTTGTGGTGATCGCCGCGGGCGGGGACGGCACCTGCAATGAGATCATTAACGGACTCATGCTGGCGTCTGCAGGAACGGCCGGGGAAAAACCGGTTTTCGGCGTCCTGGCGATCGGGCGCGGGAACGATTTTGCCTTTGGCGCGAATATTCCCACCGGACTCGGCGAAGACCTGTTGCGCATCCGGAACGGAAAACCCAAAGCCATGGATGTGGGCGAGATAAAGGGAGGCGATTACCCCAACGGCCGCTTTTTCGGGAACGGTGTCGGGATCGGTTTCGATGCCATTGTGGGATTCGAGGCCGCGCACATGAACCATGTTCACGGGGGATCCGCCTATATTCTGGGCGCGCTGAAAACCCTGATCAAGTATCCCGCCGCGCCCCGGCTTGAGATCGAAACGTCCGGCGGAACGATCAGGATCGAACCCGCCCTGGTCTCGATCATGAACGGCCGGCGCATGGGGGGCACCTTTTTCATGGCTCCGAACGGGATCATGAACGACGGTCTGTTCGACTACTGCATCACGAAACAGGGGAAGCGTGGCCAGCTGCTGAGCGCCATGATGGCCTACACCAAAGGGACCCAGGCCGGACGGAGCGATACGCTGACCGGCAGATCGGACCGCCTGGTCATCCATGCGGTTTCCGGGACCCTGGCTGTCCACGCGGACGGGGAGACCGTCTGCGAAGCGGGGACGCATCTGGAGATCACAAATCACAAACACGCCCTCATGATCCTGGAGTAACCCGCTCCCGGGAACGGGGTATTTTCCGAGACCCTCCGCCTTGTCTTCAATTATTTGGACCTTTTCATAACTATTTTTGAAAAAAATCGCTATATTGGTCTTTAATAAAACATGTTGCCGTACAAAACCAAGGCAAAACCATGAGAAAACCCGAAAAACGTTCAGTCGATCATCGCGTTCCCAAAATGAAATCCGCCGTCCCCGCAGCGGTCCTCGTCCTTTTCCTCCTGCTGCTCGCGCCGCTCCGGGCCGGCACGCTCCAGGACAGCCTGCTTCAGGCAATTCAGAAATACCATGGCATAAGCCGGATAGACGCCCGCCTGGAGCTGGCGTTTTCCCTCCGTAAAACGGACCATGAAGGGTCGGTCCTTCAGTCCCGCGCGGCCTACGCGGAAGCATCGAAACTGGACGACAGCGGCCGTCAGGCAAAAGCTTTATATTACCTGGGCCTTACCTTTTACTATCATGACATGACCGACTCGGCGCTCCAGTATTTGAGAGGGTCCGCCGACCTTTACCGCAAGGACCGGAACTATGAGCAGCTTCCCAAGGTCCTGAACATGCTTGCCACGAACAACCTTGGGAGCACGGGCGACCAGGAAAGTTCCATCACGCTGTATAACGAAGCCCTTTTCTATGCCAGGAAGAACAACGATCATGCGGCCATGGCGATGGCCTATTCCCAGCTTTCCAATATTTTCAGAATGAACGGCGCCTACCAGCAGTCGATCGAATTCATCTATAAATCCAAGGAACATTACGAGAAAGCCGGTTTTATCGAAGGCGTCGCCTGGATCAATTACTCGGTCGGGCGCATTTACACCACCATGAGCCTCTATGAAGAAGCGGAAAAAGTCTTTCTCGAAGGGCTGGAACTTTACCGCGGCCTGCCCGAGACCGTCAGTTCGCTGACGGGTGTGGCCATTTGCCTCGACGAACTCGGCCTGGTGCACCTTGAACTGGGCGATACGCAAAAGGCCCGCGAGTACAATACGAAAGCCCTTGAGATCTACCGGAAGATCGCGTCGGATTTCGGCATGTCCAACGCCCTGAAGTACCGCGCCCGCATCGAATACCTCGAAGGCGAGACCGACCGGGCCCTGAGCTTCCTGGACCAGTCCCTGAAAATAAAAAAAGAAATGAACGATATCCTCGGACTTTCCGGCGTCTACGAGCTTTACGGCCGGATCTTTATGGAAAAAGGCTTGTTCTCCCAGGCGATCGACAGCCTGAACACGGGACTTCGGGTCGCGCTGAACAACAATCAGAAGAACCGTATCATGCTCCTGAACAAGAATCTGGGGGATGTGTATTATCGCTGCGGCGACCTCGAAAAGGCCTACGCCTACCAGGCGCAGTATATCGCCCTGTCGGATTCCGTTTATCAGTCCAAGGCCACGCGGGGAATGACCCAGCTTGAAGCCCTGTATGACCTAGAAGCCCGGGAAAGCAAGATCAATGAGCTGGAACAGGAAAATGTGATCAACGAGCTGCGCCTGGCCCGGGAAAGCACCCTGCGCAACCTGCTCCTGATCATTCTAAGCCTCATCGTTATCTTTACTTTTTTCCTGCTGAAACTCTATGCTTCCAATCGAAGAACGAACCTTGAATTGCGGGAAAACCAGAAAAAACTTCAGGAACTCAACGCCACGAAGGACAAGTTCTTTTCCATTATCGCGCATGATCTGAAAAGTCCCTTCAATTCCATTATCGGTTTTTCGACGCTCCTGGAACGCTACAGCAAGCAGAAGGAATATGACAAGATCGGTGAATTTTCGGGACACATTCTCGAGGTCTCCAATCAGACCTTCAAACTGCTGGAGAACCTGCTCGAGTGGTCGCGGTCGCAAACGGGCAAGATCGCGTTCTCGCCCGCGCCGGTCGACATTCAGGTCCCCATAAAAAATGCCGTGGATTTCATGTACCCCATCGCGGCGCGCAAGCAGATACGCTTTGAGGTCGAGGCGGAATCCTGCACCGTCAGCCTTGACCAGAACATGATGCACACCGTCCTTCAGAACCTGCTTTCCAATGCGATCAAGTATTCCCGCCGGGACGGGCTTGTCCGCATCACCGCCAAAAAAACGGACGGGACCCTTGAACTTTCAATTTGTGACGAAGGGGTGGGAATGGCCCCGCAGACCCTGGAAAAACTGTTCATGCTGGACAAGAACATCAGCACGCCCGGCACGGATGGAGAAAGGGGGACCGGTCTCGGCCTGATCCTGTGCAAGGAGTTCATTGCCAAGCACGGAGGCAAGATCACGGTCAGCAGCGAGTCCGGAAAGGGCGCCGTCTTTACCCTTCATCTCCCGGTTTAAAACCGGCCGCCGCGTGAAACGGCGCAAGCCGGGACCCCGGGACCTTTTAAAGATGATCCGTTTTTCAGGCGGTATGCCGCCCGCCGTTTTTAATTTGGTTTTCACCCCGATCTGATGAATATTTTCCCATACAGAAAGAGGGCCCCGCGATGATCTACAACACTATTTTACAGGCCATCGGGAACACGCCCCTGGTCCGCATCCACCGCATGAACACCAATCCCCGGGTGAACATGTACGCCAAGCTCGAGGGCTTCAATCCGACGGGCAGCATCAAGGACCGCATCGCCCTGCGCATGATCCAGCAGGCGGAGGCGGAAGGGCAGCTGAAATCCGGCAGGATCATTCTGGAGGCGACCTCCGGGAATACCGGCATCGGACTGGCGATGATCGGAGCCGTCAAGGGCTATCCCGTGACCATCGTCATGAACGAGACCGTTTCGGTGGAGCGCCGCAAGATCCTGAAAGCCTTTGGCGCGGAACTGGTCCTTACGCCCGCAAAGGACGGAACGGACGGTGCCATCCGGAAGGTCCGTGAAATGCTCGAAGAAGAACCCGATAAATATTTTAATCCCGATCAGTTCTCCAATCATTACAACAAGCTGGCCCACTATAAAGTGACCGCGGAGGAGATCTGGCAGCAAACCGGCGGCATGATCACGCATCTGGTCTCCAGCATCGGCACCTCCGGCACCATTATGGGGGTCGGCAAGGCGCTGAAAGAGAACAACCCCGCCATTCAGATCATCTGTGCGCACCCTGTCCGGGGCCATTATATTCAGGGACTGAAAAACATGGAAGAGGCGATCGTTCCGCAGATCTACAAACCGGAGCGCATCGACCGGCAGGTCATGGTCGAAAGCGAACGCGCCTTTGCGATGGCACGCCGCATCGTCCGGGAGGAGGGGATATTTGTGGGCATGAGCAGCGGGGCGGCCATGTCCGCGGCGCTGGAGGTGGTTGACGGGATCGAACACGGCTGCATGGTCGTGATCTTCCCCGACAGGGGGGAGAAATATCTCAGTACGAAATTATTTGAGCCCTGGGCGAAAGGTTCGTCTTAGGGTTCGCGTTTCACAAGCTTAAAGACATACCCGCTGTACGGTTCCGTTTCTACCGTAAAGACATTCGCTTCGGCCGCATGTTGCCGTACGACAGGGTCCGCATTCAGGCATTCCAGGCTTGCGGCGCCGAATTCGGGGGGGAGTGCGATCTTGATCCGGCCGGGCGCCTTGTCGCGGTAGATCAGGGTAAGCAGCCGCCCGTTAAAATCCGAACGCAGGTAGGCATAAACCTGTTCATCGGCGCGCAGCGTCATATAATCGCCGTAGCGCAGGGCGGAATGGTCGCGCCGCAGTGCCGTCATCAGGGAG
>JAFGVT010000034.1 GCA_016937825.1 Fidelibacterota bacterium
ATCCGGGCTATGATCCCCTGGCCTACGCGGTCGAAGAAGCGCACAAGCGCGGACTGGAACTGCATGCCTGGTTCAATACCTTTGCGACCTCCAGTACGATCGCCGGAGCGCCGGCCGCCGAGCACCCGGATTGGGTCTGCCGTGACGGTGACGGGAACCCGATGGGAAGCAGCCGTTGCCTTTCGCCCGGACTGAAAGCCGTCAGGGACTATACCGTCGCCATGGTGGCGGAAATTGTCGGCAATTACGATGTGGACGGCATTCATTTCGACTATGTCCGCTGGAACGAATATGACAATACCGAAGCGGGCATGATTTTTGCAAAACAAGCCGAAGACATGGACCTTCCGGACGGGGTGTATCCCCCGGGAATGGAAGAATATCTGGAACGCCGCGAGGCCGAGGCGTCCTCGTTAAACAAAACGGCCGCACCCGCCGGGAGCATTCGCTATCTTTTTGATATCGAGCATCCGGAGAGCGGCGGCATCCCGGACAGTACGGACCTGTTCCCTGACGCAACACCGGGGGTAAAATTTGCCTCCTGGGCGGACTGGCGGCGCGGCGCGACCAACGTGTTCATCAAAGCGGTGCATGACACCGTTCAGGCGATCCGGCCCTGGGTCAAGGTGTCTCCCGCCGCACTGGGACGTTACAAAGAAGCAAGCTGGAACGGATATTACAGCGTATTTCAGGATGCCGCCCGCTGGTTCAATGAAGGCTGGATCGACCTGCTGACACCGATGAGCTATCACTGGCTGAACGGAACGACCATGTACAGCCAGCTTCTCTCGGACTGGAATCCGAACATCGGTCCCGGAAAAGCGGCAGGGCGCCCGTATTCGGTGGGCCCGGCGTCGTACCTGATCACCAACTGGAGCAATCATCAGGGTATCGTGGAACAATGCCGCACCCTGTCCTGGGTAAAAGGATTTCAGTTCTTTTCCTACGGGAACTGGAAAGACTCCACCTATCCCATGGAAAGCTCCCATACGGTTTTCGCCCGCAAGACGAAACAGCCGTCCTATCATTTTATGAATGCCGGCGTGCCGGCCGCTCCGGCCGCAGGCTGGGTAAAGAACAGCGACAGCTCCTACACCCTCACCGTCACACCGGATGCCGGCGTGACGGATCCGCAGTGGTTCGTGATCTATCGTTCTAAAGAAGCGTCTATCGATGTCGACAGCGCCGAGATCATGGAGCTCGTGTTCGCGGACTCTACCTTTGATCTTGAGGTCGCTTTCGACGGACTTCAGCTGAACGACGACCGTTATTATTACGGCGTGACCATGGCCAGCCGCTACTGGGTGGAATCGGCCCTTTCCAACGTGGTCAGCACGGATGTGCTGCCTTCGATATCACCGCGCGTCGTGAACCATGTTCCGGCAACCGATGCGGTCAATATCCCCAATAATCAGGTCGTTGTCCTCGAATTCAACAAAAGCATGGACGCAGCCAGTATCGCCGCAAATGTGTCGGTTACGCCGGCGCCGTCCGGACTGACCCTGAGCTGGGAACATCCGCGCTGGGTCAAGGAAGACCACCTTGTCCTGAATATCGGCGCGTCCTGGCAGTTCAATACGGAATACACGGTGACGGTCGGCGCCGCCACGGTCGATCAGGCCGGCCTGCAGATCGACGGCAACGGCGATGGGACCGGCGGCGATGCCTTTACCCTGCAGTTTACGGTCTCGGGCGCGGATGAAGAAGCCCCGATCCTGGTCCAGAGTGTTCCCGCGGACGCGGATATCGAAGTGGATACCGATTCTCCGGTAACCCTTCTGTTCGACGAACTGCTGGACCCCGCATCCCTCAGCGATGTTTTCACCTTTTATTATGACGAATTTTCAGTTTCCCCGTCTTACTGTATCTTCAAGGACAGTGAAGACCGGACCTTTGTTACGGTCAAGCCCAATTCGCTGATGGCGACGAACGAAACGGTCACCCTGGATTTTAAAGCCGGCATTTCCGATACGACCGGCAACGCCATGGAAGCCGGCTATATCAGTTTCACCACCGACAGCACCTACTATCAGACCCGCCGGATCATCGACGCCTTTACCGGGACCTACGCATGGGAACGTCCGGGATTCAGCGGCTCGACAAGCGGGATCATCGATGCCGCGTCTTCCACCACCCTGCTTTCGGGGAACAATTACGTCCCCGGCTTCGGTACGGACAGAGGATCCATGCGCATCATCGTCGTTCCCGAAACGGAGACCTGGTTTGCCAGAATTTATTCCGCAGCCCTGAACGGAGTCAAGAACATCGATACGTCCATGACGATCCAGGCTTACATCTTTGGCGACGGAAGCGGCTACCAGTTCCGCATCGCCCTGGCGGAATCCAACAGCGCCAGCTCCAATCTCTTTGAAGTATCACAATGGTATACGGTCAACTGGACCGGATGGAAGATGATAGAATGGGACCTGAATGATCCGGAGCAGTTCGGTGAATGGGGCGGAACCGGCGGCAGTCTGGACGGGACGGCTTACAGCGTCAACTCCCTGCACTTGAAGGGGAATCCCGAAGACCCCCTGAATACGGTCACCTGCTATATTGACCAGCTTCGCTCGGCAGAACGGGTTGAAGGCCTGCCGGCTGCGAACCTTCCCCCCGTGATCGAAGCCATTTCCGATACCTTTACCGTTTCCGCGATCGCCGTTTACATCGATGCGGTGTTCAGCGATCCGAATCCGGGCGACAAACTGACGTTTACGGTGATCCCCGATACGACGGCGATCAGTCTCCGATACTATTCCTCACCCGTGGGAAGGGTCCGGCTCCGCCCGGATGAGACCTATACCGGTGTCAGCAAGATCCTGTTCATCGTCACCGACGACGGCGTCGGAGAACTGTCCGACACGTCCGTCATGAACCTGACGGTCAGCATCAACCCGGCCGTTCATGAGATCCCGGAGCGTTTCACGGTCTATCCGAACTACCCGAATCCCTTTAACCCGGTGACGAGCCTGCGCTTCGACCTTCCTCAAAGCGATCAGGTGAGCATTGAAATATTCAATACGCGCGGTCAGCGCGTTGCGGTTCTGGCAAACCGCTATTTTGAAGCGGGATCCTACACGCTGCAGTTCGATGCCGGGTTCCTGAGCTCGGGCGTTTACATCTACCGCGTCATGGCGGGAGACCAGATCCGCGTCGACCGGATGACACTCATGAAATAGCGGCCCGGTCCGTTAAAATGAAGTTAACGACGCGGAACGGAATTAACCGTTCCGCGTCGTTTTTGCATAAAAAATCCATAAAAATGCCATGCATTTTTATCCGGCAATCTGTATATTCAACGATTGTTAACAAGGTACTAAACACCATATTTTCAATGGGAGTCAAGCATTGAAGTTATCGACATTTAAGAAGGGTCTTCATCCGGAAGACTACAAGTATTTCAGTCACGATCAGGCCATTGAGACGCTCCCCCTGCCGGATGACGTTTACCTCCCGCTCCAGCAGCACATCGGCGCCGCCTGCGAACCCCTGGTGAAAAAAGGGGACCGGGTCAGGACCGGCCAGCTCATCGCCAACAGCTCGTCCTATGTGTCCGCGCCGGTGCACGCCAGTATCACCGGGGTCGTCATGGATATCGAAAAATACTATCATCCCCTGGGAATGCGCGCCACCATGATCCACATCCGGCGCGAGGGGGAAGAGGAATGGGAGCTTCTGGAAAAGATACAGGACTGGAAATGGACTCCCAAGGAAAAACTGCTGGAAACTATCCGCAATGCGGGGATCGTGGGACTGGGCGGCGCGACCTTCCCGACCCATGTCAAATTGAACCCGCCCGATGACAAGACCATTGATTCCTTTATTCTCAACGGCGTGGAATGCGAGCCCTACCTGACCGCGGACGACCGCCTGATGATCGAACAGAGCGACAAGATCCTCCTGGGCATGGCGATCATGATGCACATTCTGGACGTACAGAAAGGCTATATCGGGATCGAGAACAACAAGCCGGAAGCCATCGCCAGAATGCAGAAACGTGTCGTGGAACTCGGCTACCCCTTCAAGGTCGTGCCGCTGAAAGTAAAATATCCCCAGGGCGCGGAAAAGATGCTGATCTATTCCGTGCTGAAACGCAAGGTGCCCTACAGCAAACTGCCGATGGATGTCGGCGTGGTCGTGAACAACGTCGCCACCGCCTTCGCCGTGGCGGAAGCCGTCACCGAGGCCAAACCGCTCGTCCGGCGCGTGATCACCCTTACCGGGGACGGGGTGAATCAGCCGAAGAACCTGATGGTCCGGCTGGGCACGCCCTTCAAGGACCTGTTCGAAGCCTGTGGAAATGTCAAAGATGACGTCCACCGCATCTTTATGGGCGGCCCCATGATGGGCATGACCCAATACCACCTGGAATCGCCCGTCGTCAAAGGCAGCAGCGGCATCGTTGCCGTGACCGGCGAACTGGTGGAGGAACTGACCACCTTTCCCTGCATCCGTTGCGGCGCCTGCGTCCGGACCTGTCCGATGAACCTCATGCCCTTGCGCTTGTCGAAATTCACGCAGGAAAAGAAATGTGAAGACCTCGAGTCTTACGGTATCATGAATTGTATCGAGTGCGGCTCCTGTGCCTTTGTCTGTCCGGCGAACATTCCGCTGGTGCAATGGATCCGCGTCGGGAAAATACGCCTTCGGGAACACAAGGCCAAAAAGGCGAAGGAGAACGCATGACGGAAAAAATACAGACCTCCGAAGAAATGGAAAAAGAAACGGCCGTGAAAACGGCTCCGGGCTCCCCGGAGGTAAAACCGGAACCCGAAGCGCCCAAACCCAAGAAAGACCCGCGCAGCAAGCTCTTTCGCTCGGACCGGATGACCATCGTTGCCCCGGCGCCGCATGCAAAAGGCAAGAATTCCGTGCCGCGCATCATGTATACCGTGATCGCCGCGCTTTTGCCCGCCGCCATCATGTCCATCGTGCTTTTCGGGACCAAGGCCATGGTCACCCTGATGGTCGCGGTCTTTGCCGCCATGGTCGCGGAATTCGCCTGCAACAAGATCATGAAGACCGGGATCACCGTCGATGACGGCTCCGCCATCCTGACCGGACTGCTGCTGGCCCTGACCCTTCCGCCCACCTTCCCCATCGCGGGGACCGCCCTGGGCGCCGTGGTAGCCATCGTGTTCGGGAAAATGGTCTTTGGCGGACTCGGTGCGAATATTTTCAATCCCGCGCTGATCGGGCGCGCGTTCCTGCAAGCCAGCTTTCCGGTAAAGATCACCACGTGGACCCTTCCCGCCCTTTCGGGCTCGGGCGCGTATTACGATCTGATCACCTCCAAAGCGGTCGATACCGTGACCGGCGCAACCCCGCTCGGCCTGATGAAATTCGAAGGCATCGGCACGCACCTGAAACCCCTCCTCTTCGGGAATATCGGCGGCTGCATCGGCGAAACCTCCGCGATCGCGATCCTGATCGGCGGACTGCTGCTGGTTATTCTGCGCGTTGCGGACTGGCGCATTCCCCTGAGCTATATCGGGACCGTCTTCGTGTTCAGCGGTGCGCTGTGGCTGATCGATCCCGCGGCCTATCCCGATCCGCTGTTCATGATCCTGTCCGGCGGCCTGATGCTGGGCGCCTTCTTCATGGCGACCGATATGGTCACCTCGCCGGTCACCCCGCTGGGTACCTGGATCTACGGTATCGGCATGGGTGTGTTTCTGGTGGTGATCCGCATCTGGGGAGGACTGCCCGAAGGCGTGATGTATTCCATTCTGTTCATGAACGGTCTGGTGCCCCTGCTGAACCGCTGGACACGACCGAGATATTTCGGCGAGATCCAGCAAGAGAAAAAAACATAAAGGCCGCAACGATGTCAAATACTGCAAAGATCATTATCGTATTGACCCTGATCACTGTTATTTCCGGAGCGGTGCTTGCCGTTTTGGATAATTATACAAAACCCAGGATCGAGGCATATAAAAATAAAGTCAAAAATGAAGCCGTTTATGAAGTTCTCCCGCAAAATGTTAAGGTAAAAACCATTGTAAGATCAGTTATGGAAAATGACAAAACGGTTGAATATACTTTTTATGAAGCCAGTATAAAAAATGAAGTGGTTGCCTATGCCTTTCAAGTGGCCGGCGGCGGGTTTCAAAGCGAACTGGTTCTGATGGTCAGCGTGAAACCTGATTTTTCAGAGATCATCAATGCAAAGATATTGGCACAGGTTGAAACACCCGGACTCGGGACGAGAATTGAGAATGATCCTTCCAATAAAGAAAACCCCGCCTGGTTTATCGATCAATTTAAAGGGTTAAAGGCCAACCCTGAGATCACCTATATCAAGAACGTAAAACCTTCAAAAGATACGGAAATTCAAGCGATCACCGGAGCAACCATTTCATCTGCCGCTATTGTCAGGATATTGAATGCTGAAATAAAAAAAGCAAAAGCGGTTCTTTTATCTAACGGGGTTGCAGAAAATAATGAACCGAATAAAGAAGATATTTTGGCGGTTTTACCTGAAAATGCAGAGATTCAAAAGATCGAAAAGAATGGACAGGTTTTGTATTCGGCTTCAAAGGGAAAAGATATTCTTGCCTATGCTATACCGGCGGCATGTAAAGGTTATCAAAGCGAGATATCCCTGATGATCGGTGTAAAGGCGGATTTCTCTGAGATTTTGGGGGTTAAGGTCATTTCTCAATCCGAAACACCCGGTTGGGGGACTAAAATTGTAAATGACCCCGCTAATGAGAACAATCCCTGCTGGTTTATCGATCAATTCAAGGGGGTTAAAATTAATTCTGATATCAGCTTTGTTTTAAATAAAAAACCCGAAAACAAATCGGGTGTGCAAGCCATTACCGGTGCGACCATTTCGTCTGCGGCGGTTGTGGATATTATCAATACAAGTATCAAAGAGGCGAAAGCCCTTTTAAATAAATAATATATTAAACAAGGTATGAGGGAATTGGATTGAAAGACCGTTTATACAAAATTATGCACACATCCTTTACTTGATCCGTTTCGTAGCCAAAGCTAGCGATGGATCTGAAATGTTTGTAGATTATCAGAAGGTAACATTGCTAAAATAAAATATATTTGGGAGCATGAATGAAAGAGAAAACCGCAATACAGGAATTTGTAAAAGGGCTCTGGGATGAAAACCCCGTCCTCGTACAGTTGCTCGGACTTTGTCCGACGCTTGCGGTGACGGTCTCTGCGGAAAATGGAATGGCCATGGGACTGGCGGCGACCTTTGTGTTGCTCTGCTCCAGTTTCCTGGTCTCGTTGTTTCGCAAAGTGATCCCGGGTCAGGTCCGCATTGCAGCCTACATTGTGATCATCGCGACATTTGTCACGATCGCGGATCGTTTTTTGGCGGCCTTCACACCGGATATCAGCAAGAGTCTCGGACCCTTTATTCCGCTGATCATCGTCAACTGTATCATCCTCGGCCGTATGGAAGCTTTTGCCTCCAAGAACGGCATCGGCCGCTCCTTGCTGGATGCCCTGGGCATGGGGCTGGGCTTTACGATGACCCTTCTTGTCCTGAGTTCGATTCGCGAGATCCTCGGTTCGGGGACATGGTTCGGCATGGATGTCATGTGGGGATCGTTCTCACCCTGGAGCGTGATGATCCTGCCGCCGGGTGCCTTTTTAACGCTGGGCTGTATGATCGCCGGCGCCAATTGGATCAACAATAGGAGGAAGGCATGAATTTACTCGTTATCTTTATCGGCGCTGCGCTGATCAATAACTTTGTTTTAAGCCAATTCCTGGGTATTTGCCCCTTTGTGGGTGTCTCCAAGAAAGTGGATTCCGCTTTTTCTATGGGCATGGCAACCACCTTTGTGATGGTGATCGCCGCCATGGTGACCTGGTTGGTGTATCACTTTATTCTGCTTCCCTTCAAATTGGAGATCCTGGAATATGTTGCGTTCATTTTAATTATTGCCTCTCTGGTTCAATTGGTGGAAATGTTCATAAAAAAAGTATCCAAACCGCTTTATGATGCCTTGGGGATTTTTCTGCCCTTGATCACCACGAACTGTGCGATCCTGGGACTGGCATTGAATGCCGTATTGAAGGAATACAATTTTTCCGAAACACTGGTTTATGGACTGGGTGCGGGAATTGGATTTACCCTGGCGCTTGTGATCATGGCCGGGATCCGGGAGGAACTTGAGCTGGTGGATATCCCCAAGTCTTTTCAGGGCGCGGCGATCACCATGATCATTGCGGGAAGTTTGGCGTTGGCATTTATGGGATTTGCAGGATTAATTTAAGGAATCATGATGGATATACAATCAATTTTGATCGCGGCCGGAAGTATGGGCGGACTGGGTTTGCTTTTTGCCGTCGGCCTGGCGATCGCCAATAAAAAATTACAGGTAGAAGAAGATCCGCGCGTTATCGAGATCATGGATGTGATCCCCGGCGCCAATTGCGGCGGATGCGGATATCCGGGATGCGCGGCGTTCGCCGACGCCGTTGTTAAAGGCAAAGCGCCGGTGGACGGATGTCCCGTCGGGGGCGCTTCCGTGGCGGAAAAAGTCGCCGCCATCATGGGCGTTGAGGTCAAGGCCGGAGAACGCGAGGTTGCCCGCTGCATGTGTCAGGGCGGACTGAACGAGATCGCCTACCAGGGCGAATACCTCGGCGCCAGGTCCTGTATCGCCGCAACCCTGGTCTCGGGCGGGAAAAAATTATGCGAATACGGCTGCCTCGGACTTGGCGACTGCGCCGCGGCCTGTCCCTTCGATGCCATCGTCATATCAGAGAACCGTCTTCCGGTGGTGGACAACGACCTTTGCACCGGATGCGGCAAATGCGTGGAAGTCTGTCCCCGCGACCTGATGCACCTGCATCCCATCAGCTTTAAAGTGCGGGTCCTGTGCCAGAACCACGATACCGGACGCTATGCCATGAAAGTCTGCACGCGTTCCTGTATCGCCTGCGGACTCTGCGAGAAAAAATGCCCCTTCGATGCCATCCATGTGATCGACAACCTCGCCGTGATCGATTACGAAAAATGCAAACACTGCGGTCTCTGCGCCACGGTCTGTCCGAACGAAGCGATCGAACATATAAAGAAGAAGCCAGAAGACAGAAGACAGAAGACAGAAGACAGTAGACAGAAGACAGTAAGCAGAAGCCAGAAGACAGAAGACAG
>JAFGVT010000183.1 GCA_016937825.1 Fidelibacterota bacterium
AAAACACGTTCTGGAAGGGAAGACGAAAGGATACCGTCGGCATCCGCAGTTAAAGCGTTTCAGGGGATCCCCGGATCCCGTTCAGCGGATCAATGAATATCTGTCGTATGTTTTTCTGGAAGCCGAGGCGCGCGGGTACCGTTTCAACAGGGAAAAGATCGAGTGGGATTTTACACCCGGCAGAATACCCGTCGCACAGGGACAGATCGACTATGAAATGGATCATCTCAGACACAAGCTTAAGATCCGTGACCCGCAGAAGTTCCGGGAATCGGAAGCCGTTGCAATTCCCGAATTGCACCCCCTGTTTTTTGTCGTGGCCGGCGGCGTGGAAGACTGGGAGATACTCCCCAAATAGATCATTCTTTAGAACCAACGGTCAGTTCCTTTTCTTCGCCGGATACGATATCGTGCGCTATCCGACTTTTTCGTTAAATATTTTTCTTGACAAACGTAGATATAATGCCTAAGTTATAATCAATAATCGGAACGATTATTAATAATGGAGAAAAGACGTGCAGACATACCGGAACACAAAACAGCGGACAAGGATACTGGAAGTCCTGAGGTCAACGGATACTCATCCGACGGCCGCGTGGGTGTATGACCGCTTGAAGTTCGAATTCCCGTCCCTGAGCCTTGGAACGGTATATCGCAACCTGACGATCCTGGAAGAGCAGGGGAGCGTGGTCCGGATCGCCTCCGGCAGCACCTTCGACCGCTACGACGCTGTCGTCACCCCGCATCCGCATTTCAGGTGCCTCAAGTGCGGAGGCTTATATGATACGAAAGATATGAGTCAGGACGCCATTTCTTACCCGGAAAAAACGGCCTCAGGTCATCTGATAACAAAAATGGTCCTGGAATTTCATGGGACCTGCGCCCCCTGTCTGGAGAAACGACCCGCAAGCGGCGAAATGAAAATATGAGGCATAACGGCTTTTGCTTTGAGAGAAGTTATTTGAAGAGAGATCGATAGCGTGCGGGAAGAACTCCTGCGATGAGAAAGAATGGGTTACAAGAGACAACCTCGCGGCATCATCGTAACCGGATCCCGGTTAAGATGCTGCTGCAGAAAAGCGAAAAAGGAACAAAAATGGAAGAACAAGTAAAAGAAAGGTATTCGATGCCCCTGATCGGTGATGATGCGCCGGCATTCGAAGCGGTCACCACTCAGGGAAAGATCAAGTTCCCGGAAGAATATGCAGGGAAATGGGTCATTCTTTTCAGTCATCCGGCTGATTTTACCCCGGTTTGCACGACCGAATTCATGACCTTTGCCAGCATGCAGAAAGATTTCCAAAAGTTGAATACCGAACTGATCGGCCTTTCTATTGACAGTCTGTACGCCCACATTGCCTGGCTGCGGACCATCAATGAAAAGATCGAATACAAGGGTATGAAGAATGTGGAGGTCACCTTCCCTGTCATTGAAGACATCAAAATGGAAGTTGCAAAAAAATACGGCATGCTGCAGCCGAATGCTTCCAGTACCCAGGCGGTGCGTGCCGTGTTTATCATTGACCCGAAAGCCAAAGTGCGCGCGGTACTCTATTATCCGCTCTCGGCCGGACGCAACATGGATGAGATCAAGCGCCTGATCCTGGCTTTGCAGAAATCCGACAAGGACGGTGTGGCAACCCCGGCCAACTGGCAGCCCGGTGACGATGTGATCATCCCGACCCCCGGTTCCTGCGGCGCCGCAAAGGAACGCGTCGAAAGCAAGGAAGAAGGCAAGTACTGTCTGGATTGGTTCCTCTGTCTGAAAAAAGATAAAGCATAATACAATTGTTTTTGTAATGATAAAAGGCTGTCGGTTGACAGCCTTTTTTATTAATGCATATCTCAAGAAAAAGTATATAAATGACAAATGCTGATAAATCTGTTTGACTTCAATATACTATTTGGCTATTATACCAAATACGCCAGAGTAAAGGAGGCGATCATGGACAAAAAAACAAAAGCATTATACGAAGCCAAGGCAGCGGTCCTGAAGGCATTGGGACATCCTACCCGTCTGTGGATGGCGGAAGAACTGGCAAAAAGGGAGCACTGCGTCTGTGAATTCGTCCGGGAGATCGATGCGGATTTCTCCACGATCTCCAAACATCTGCTGATCCTGAAACAGGCGGGGATCGTGGAAGATGAAAAGCGCGGACTAAATGTTTATTATAAACTGAAAGTGCCCTGTATCCTGAATTCCATGAGCTGTGTGGAGGCGGTCCTGGCTTCACAACTGCAGTCGCAGAAAGATCTGCTGAAAAAATAACCCGATTCAAGTATTCACGGGAGAACGCACATGGTTAACTGGAAAAGCGAAGGAAAAATTCTGGCGGTCATCGGGGCCGTCTTTTTAGCCTTCTTCTATCTGCCGGTCGGTGCGCCGCGTTTTGACAACGCGGTCATGGAAGCCCTGCATCTGGCAAAATGGTACGCGCAGGAACACGTGCTGCTCTGTCTGATCCCGGCCTTCTTTATCGCCGGGGCCATCGCGGTCTTTGTCAGTCAGGCCTCGGTCATGAAATACCTGGGTGCCAAAGCCAAAAAAGTCGTCGCCTACGGCGTGGCTTCGGTCTCGGGATCGATCCTCTCGGTCTGTTCCTGTACGATCCTGCCGCTGTTCTCGGGTATTTACAAAATGGGCGCGGGACTGGGACCCGCAACGACCTTCCTGTATTCGGGACCGGCCATCAATATTCTGGCCATTGTGCTGACCGCCCGCGTATTGGGTCCGGAGCTGGGCATTGCCAGGGCGGTGGGCGCGATCGTGTTCAGTATCGTTATCGGACTGATCATGCAGTTCCTGTTCCGCAAAGAGGAGGCGGAAAAAGCCGCCGCGCAGATGGCCATGCCGGACGCGGAAGTCAAACGTCCGCTCTGGCAGAACGCGCTGTATTTTGCCTCGCTGGTCGGTATTTTACTCTTTGCCAACTGGGGAAAACCGGATCAGGCGAGCGGTGCATGGGCGGCGATCTATAACGCCAAATGGTTCCTGACCGCCGGATTTTCCGCCGGTCTGGGGCTGATGCTCATCTTCTGGTTCGGCATGAAATGGTGGAAGATCGTGATCACCGCCGTACCCGTGACGCTTCTGGCGATCTTTTTCCCGGAACAGCCGCTCATCGCGTTTACCGCCGGTGTGATCGGACTCTCCGCATTCACCAGCACGGATAAAGGGGAAACCTCCGAATGGTTCGAATCCTCCTGGGGTTTTGCCAAACAGATCCTGCCGCTGCTGCTGATCGGCGTACTGATCGCCGGCGCCCTGCTGGGACGCCCCGGCAGTGAAGGACTTATCCCCTCCGAATGGGTGTCCAAAGCCGTCGGCGGCAATTCACTGCTTTCGAATTTCTTTGCCTCCTTCGCCGGAGCGTTCATGTATTTCGCGACCCTGACCGAGGTACCCATCCTGCAGGGACTGATCGGCAACGGCATGGGAAAAGGCCCCGCACTGGCGCTGCTGCTGGCCGGACCCGCCCTGAGTTTGCCGAACATGCTGGTCATCCGCTCGGTACTTGGAAATAAAAAAACACTCGTCTTCATTTCGCTGGTGATCGTGATGGCAACGATCAGCGGCATGATCTACGGGGCAATATTTGCTTAAAAAGGAGATATGAATATGAAGATCCAGATCCTGGGCACGGGCTGCCCGAAATGTAAAAAACTGACGGAAAATGCCGAAAAAGCGGCCCTGGAACTCGGCATGGAACACGAGATCGTAAAAGTGACCGATATCAATGCGATCATGGCTTTCGGCGTGATGATGACGCCCGCGCTGGCTCTTGACGGCGAGGTAAAGCTGGTCGGCAGAGTGCCGGGGGTGGAAGAACTTAAAACCGTTCTGCAGAAATAAAGAATTTCCGCAAGATAAAAAACCGAGGAGGTTTGCGCTTGAAAACGAACAACCAATACGCACGGCTCAATGTTGTGATGATCGTTCTAATGATCGTCATGCTCATATCTTGCGGGAAATCGGTCAAAGGAACGCCCAAACTCCTGGACCTGGGTGCCGACAAATGCATTCCCTGCAAGGAAATGGCACCGATTCTTGAGGAACTTAAAAAAGAATTTGCCGGTGTGCTTGAAGTGGAATTTATCGATGTCTGGAAGCCCGAGAACCGGCAGGAGGCGGTTACATACGGTATCAAAAGCATTCCGACACAAATATTTTTCGATCCCAAGGGAAATGAACTCTGGCGGCATGTCGGATTTATCTCCAAAGAAGATATTTTAAAAAAATGGAAAGAACTGGGATACGATCTCAAACCGGTGACAACGGAATCTTTTCAGAACAGCTGTACGGATTGCTCGGATTGCGGGGATCCTGAGGAAGGTCGAGTCTGCGAATGATGAAGATCGGCAGACATAAGATGAAGTCCTTGCTCAGAAATATCTTGCTGGGCTTCGTTTTGATCAGCATCGGTTTTCTGCTCGGAAAATATTACGTAAAGGGACAAAACGGCCCGGCAGGAAGGCCCGCATCCGGCAAGTATGTGGCGGTCTATTATATGCATTCCACCTTTCGCTGCGAGACCTGCAATAGAATCGAAGCAATGACAAAGAATCTGCTTGATCGGGAATATTCCGCTTTCTTGAACGAAGGAAGCATGCTGTGGGATGAAATAGATTTTATGAAAAACACTGCCTTGGCGGAACAGTTTGAGATAGCTGCTTCCTGTGTGGTAGTCGCCGATATCCGGGACGGTTCGGTTTTGCGCTACCGGCGTCTGGATGAAGTTTGGACGCTGACCGCCGATCCGCCTGTTTTCGACGCTTATTTGCGCCGGGTCATCGACGACTATCTGAAGGGGGCGCCGACACATGAATGAACTGGCTTTTTTTAGCGCGCTCTGGCTGGGTATCCTCACGGCCGTCAGTCCCTGTCCGCTGGCAACGAATATTGCCGCTATTTCTTTTATCGCACGCAAAGCGGGACGCAGAGACCATGTTCTGATCTCGGGGCTGCTGTACGCGCTGGGACGAACGCTGGTTTATGTGCTGCTTGGTATCGTGATCGCCGCCGGTCTGCTGGCGAATGCGGAAGTCTCCCGTTTCCTGCAGAAACACATGAACGAGATCCTGGGGCCTTTGCTCATTTTGCTGGGCATGATCCTGATCAACTGGCTGGGAGCAGGGATATCTTTCACACCCAAAACCGACGGTATTCAAAAAAAGGCCGAAAAGGGAAGCGTTTGGCTGGCACTGCCCCTCGGAGCGCTGTTCGCGCTGAGTTTTTGTCCGGTCTCGGCCGGCCTGTTCTTTGGCGGCCTCCTTCCGCTGGCGATCCGCGAAAACTCGGTGATCGCATTTCCGCTTATTTACGGTATCGGAACCGCCCTGCCGGTCATTCTTTTTTCCTTCCTGCTGGCCTTCGCCGTCAAATCGGTGGGAAAAGTCTTTAACCATCTGACCCATATTGAAGGATGGGTGCGCAGGATCACGGGAGTCGTGTTCATTCTTGTGGGTATTTATTATACTCTGGTCCATATATACGATTTTTCTTTTTGAATATAGGTATGATCTTTTCTTCTTCGAGTTTTTTCTTTTAAGAGAATCTTCTTCTTTTTATATTCTCATTGTCTGATTTTTGGGATGAGAGAGTCCTTACGTTGATCAGCTTATTAAACAGATAGGAGTTTGCCCCTTTACGGGCAGTGTCATTTACATTTTGGGAGGAAGATAATGAGGAAGACCGCAGGGATATTTTTCGGGATAATAATTGGTATTCAAAGCTTATCGGCAGGCAACGCCCTGCTTTTTAACGGCATCAATGAATATGTACAGCTTTCGGAAGCCGTACCTGTCGGAAGCAGCAGCAATACGGTGGAGATGTGGGTAAAGGTGCCCGAAATCGGAAACGGCAACCTGGAAGAAAACGAACGTGTGGGTGTCATTCTTGGAAATTTCGGCAGTTCTCCGAATGCAAACTGGGAAATTCATGCTCAGGGTGAGATCCGAATGTACTGGAACGGCGGTAATCCCGATATTAAAGGCACTACAGATCTGCGTGACGATACCTGGCACCATATCGCTTTTGTGCGCGATAAAGGAAACGATAGAATTCAGGCATATATCGATGGGCAACTTGAATTTGATCATGAGGGTTGCGGAAGTGATGTCATATTTTCAACATCCCCCCGGATAGGTAACGACAACCGCCCGACAGGGAATCCCTACTTCCACGGGGAGATCGATGAACTGCGCATCTGGAATACGGCGCGAACACAGAGCCAGATCCGGGAATATATGTGCGAGGATGTCAGCAGCGAAAGCGGGCTGGTCGCCTACTACCCCATGAGCGACGGCAGCGGAACGGCACTCAGTGATAATGCGGGAACGAATACGGGCACCCTGGTCAATATGGACAACAGCAACTGGACCGGCGATCATTTGGTCCCCGAGGGCGACGGCGGCACAACGCCGTACCGAATAAAAAGTCTGAACCACCTGTACTGGGCTTCGGCCAACAGCAGTACCTGGAACAGCGATTTTGAGCAGATCGCGGATATTGATGCGTCTCCCACGGCGGACTGGAACGGCGGTGCGGGCTTTTCGCCGATCGGGACGAATGCCGCGAACTTCTTTGGATCTTACGACGGTGCCGGATTCACCATTACCGGTTTGACCGTCGACAGGGCGTCTGAAAATTATATCGG
>JAFGVT010000035.1 GCA_016937825.1 Fidelibacterota bacterium
ACGCGTCGTCGTTCGGACAGGCGCCTACCAGAATATTCTGCCCGGCATCATCGTAAAACACGGTCGGCATGGGGGCAAGACCGTTCAAACCCGTACCCGGAACACCGTAGAGATAGACCGCGTCAACCGGACGCTCCAGAAAAGCGTCATCCGCAAGCTCAAAAAGATTGCAGAGGGAGAATCCCAGTTCGTAGAATTTTTCGTGTACATAGACCAGGATCAGAAGGGGGCCGACTTTTGCGGGATAGCACAGCCATTCTTCGGGATCGGGCTCAACAAGATCCAGGGGATTGCGTTCAATGCGTTCAAATTTCCCGCTGCGCTTGTTCATGGGCGGGTTGAGCAGCAGCGGCGGATACAGCAGAAGCTGACGTATGACCGGTATATCCCGAAGTTTGGCATGATAGCTTCCCGGCAGGCGGAGGTCCCTGGGCAACGCAATAACGGCCAGTTCCGCGCCGGCATGGACCTGCCGGTAGATGCTGGGATGATGTCCCGTGATATGTTCTTCAATGTCGCGGTACGTCTGCCGCACCAGATGCATGAGGGTTTCGATCGTCGCGTCAAAGGTGCGGTACGGCCGTTTATCCAGCCGCTCCATATCCGAGTCGCAAACAATAAAACGTTCGAAGGTGCGCCAGTAATTATACAATCCTTCGACAAAGGCGAGCAACGATCCCGGATCCCCGGCCATGCTTTCGCTGTCCTCGATGAGTTTCGGCACCGTGTCGATTGGCATTTTTCCCAGAACGCGCAGCACCTGAACAATCTTTTCAATGTCCTGCTTCCCGATGTCCGAAGGGGCTTTTCCGAAAATCCCCAGGCAACTGGCCTGTTTTTGTTTCAGGTCAGAAACATACCGGGAAACGACCGCCGTAAAGAGTTCGCTTTCCATGAGCTCTTCAGGACTTTCGCATACGCGGTCGCGAATGCGGATAATGACCTTATTATTAACGAATTTTGATCCTCCGTACGCTTTCATTTCGTTTTCTCCATATATGTTCCGTACTCTGTTCTCCGGTCGGAGCAGTATTTTTTTTCATCGGGGTACCGGCAGTGATCTGCAGTGATGAGTCGGCGGTTTCGAAGTCCGTACCCGGAGACTGTCCCCTTATCGGGGATCAACAAGAGATTTTCGTGAGCGAAGACCGGGATCTTAATGCCGGGCGTTCAGTTCAGCTTCTTTCCCGTTCCGTTTTTTTCAGGAAGGCGACCATCTCATCGACGGTCATAAGATCCAGCTCTTCCCCGCCCTGCTGGCGAAGCTTTACCGTACCCTCTTCCTCTTCCTTTTGGCCGACCACGATCATATAGGGGACTTTCATGGTCTCGGCCTCGCGGATCTTGTAGCCGACGCGCTCGTTTCGTTCGTCGACTTCCGCGCGCAGGTTCGCGGTGATCGCCGCTCCGGCGATCCTGCGGGCTGCCTCATTGTATTTTTCGGAAACGGGGATCAACACAAGCTGCACAGGCGCGTACCAAAGGGGGAATTTCCCGGCGGTGTGTTCGATCAGAACCCCGATAAAACGTTCCAGGGATCCCATGATCGCGCGGTGGATCATCAGGGGCCGGTGCTGTTCGCCGTCGGAGCCGGTATAAACGATATCGAAGCGTTCGGGTTCGTTGAAATCGAATTGAATGGTCGTGCATTGCCAGGTGCGGCCGATCGCGTCTTTGATCTTGATGTCGATCTTGGGGCCGTAGAAAGCGCCGCCGCCTTCGTCGACCTTATAGTCAATATGCATTTTTTTCATGGATTTGCTCAAGGATTCCTGAGCATGTTCCCACAAGAGCGGTTCGCCGACGAATTTTTCTTCGGGCTTTGTGGAAAGATAGACCTCGTATTCCTCAAATCCGAAGGCGCGCAGGTAGTCGAAAGAGAACTGAAGCAGCTTCTCGACCTCGTCGTTCAGCTGTTCGGGTGTACAGAAGATATGCGCGTCGTCCTGGGTAAAACCGCGAACCCGCATCAGACCGTGCAGAACCCCGGACATTTCGTAGCGGTACACCGTGCCCAGTTCCGCGTAACGGACGGGCAGATCGCGGTAACTGGTCTGGCGCCGTTTGAATATCATGATATGGAAGGGGCAGTTCATCGGTTTCAGATAATAATCCTGGTTTTCGACCGGCATGACCGGATACATGGATTCTTTGTAAAAGCCCAGGTGCCCCGAGGTCTGCCACAGATCCGCCTTCCCGATGTGGGGCGTCTGAACGATCTCGTACCCGCGCTTGCGGTGTTCGGCATACCAGTAGTCCTCAATGCGCTTCCGCAAGGCAGCGCCTTTGGGGAACCAGAGGGAAAGCCCCTGGCCGATGGCCTCCGATATCTCAAAAAGATCAAGTTCTTTGCCCAGTTTGCGATGATCGCGTTTTTTGGCCTCTTCAAGGAAAAGCAGATAGGCGTTCAGTTCTTTCTTTGAGGGAAAAGCCGTGCCGTAAATGCGGGACAGCATCTTATTCTTTTCGTTTCCGCGCCAGTAGGCGCCGGCGACGCTCAATAATTTGAATGCCGGGATCTTGCCGGTGGAGACCAGGTGCGGCCCCCGGCAAAGGTCGGTGAAATCACCCTCGCTGTAGAGGGTCAGGGTCTCGTCTTCCGGTATCTCCCGGATGATCTCGACCTTATAGGTTTCGCCGAGTTCCTCGAAAAATTTGATCGCATCGTTGCGTGAGATCTCTCTGCGCGTGACAGGCTGGTCTTCGGCGATGATCGTGTGCATCTCGGCTTCGATGCGTCCCAGATCTTCCTCGGTAAAGGGCACGGGGGCGTCAAAGTCATAATAGAATCGGTTTTCGACCGCAGGACCGATCGTAACCTTGACATCGGGGAACAGACGCTGCACCGCCTGGGCCATCACATGCGAGGTGCTGTGCAAAAGCACCTCATGCGCTTCCGGGTCTTTCCAGGTGATCAGACGAACAACGGCATCCTCCGTGATGGGGCGGGTCAGGTCGGTGACACGGTGGTTGACCTCGGCAACAACGCAATTGCGTGCCAATCCTTCGCTGATGGAAAGCGCGATCTCCATCGGGGTCACACCGTGCTCAAAGACCTTGACGGATCCGTCCGGGAATGTAATGTTCAGTGATGCCATGTCCGTTCATCCTTTCTTTTTGTTATGACAGGAATATTACTGTATTTATATGCTTTTTTCAACTGAATTTATGAACGGGATATCTTTGGGGACGCCCGCTTATTTAATCAGCAGCAGCTTCTGTGCGGCTCTTTTCCCGTCTGCCTCGACCGAGAGAAAATAGATCCCGGCGGGAAGATCGCCGGCATGGACCCGCAAGCGATGTTCTCCCGGGGACAGATATCCGTTGTAAATGAGCTTGCGCTGAGTACCGTTAATGTCCGTCAATGCCGCCCGGACGACGGTCCCGGCATGCAGCTCTAGGGGGAGCGTAAAATCCGGATTGAAGGGATTGGGGTAGGCGGCGCCGATACGGAAGTTTTCGGCTATCGGGGCGATCCCGTCGATGATATAGGGGTTCCAGCGAATATTGTCGATGGCGACCTGCCCCGACAGGCTGTTCTTTTGGACAAATCTTAGCGTGACCCCCTCTTCGATGTGAACGGGTATGATCCCGCTTTCCTTCAGGACATTCTGTTCGTTTGAACTTGTCAGCGTCGCGATAAGATTGCCGTTCGCATAGACATCCAGGGCGACATCCGAAGAAAAAGCCTGCTGATACTGAAATGACAGAGTTGAAATACCTCCCTGCAGGACCCCGGAGGTCATGGACACTTCCGATGAGGATTTTGCAAAGCAAGGGGTCTCCCCTTCAATAATGATATCGCCGCGGCACTGTTTATAGGTCCAGGTTGAACCGTCCTGCCCGGTAAAGGAACCGTCCGAGTAGGAAGAACCCGTTACCGGGAAATTGACAAAGGTTTCCAGATGCGAAAAAACCGTATCCCCGGGAGTGCCGGAGGTGTCGCTTAAGGTTTGTACGTGGATGATACTGGAGAATGCGCTTTCTTCAGCGGCGGTGGCGGCCTTGACCCTGTAGAAGTAATCCGTCCCGGGGCGCAAGCCCGTGACCGTCCCGCCATTGGTCGACGAGATCGCGGGCGAATAGGAGCTTAAATGGGTTGTAAATTCTTCATTTTCTGAGACATAGAGTTTATAGGATGTAGCGGCGGGAACAGGGCTCCAGTTTGCCCGGAACGAGACGGAATCGACCTCGCTTGCCGCCTCCGCAAGGGGTGCGGGCAAGGTTTCCGGGACTTCCCCGCCCCAGATATACGCGGCATATTCGGGATGGTCGACAAAGGGGTTCCGGTTGTTCTGATACCCGTAGATCCGGTCATTGCGCGTCCGCTCAAAATCACTGACCGGGTCCTGGACATGCCATGCCAGCAGGGTGGACAGTTTGCCCAGATTCGGCCCGCTTGTTCCGGTATAGTCGACCAGTTCAAGGTCCGGCTCTCCGCTGTCCCCTTCGTAGCGGATTTCCATATAGAACATCATGCGGGCAATATCCCCTTTAACCTCATCACGCGCTTCCCAGGAATCACTGTCGTAGTAACAGCCGATCGCCTCGGAATGCGGGGTACCGCCATTATCAAAGTCTTTATTGCCGCGGTCGGAATTCACACTGACATCGGTCGGGCGCAAATGATGCATGTCCGTTCCGGCCGGGGGCGTTTCCCCGAAATCGCCGTGCGATTTCGGCCAGGTGTGTTCACGGTTCCAATCAGGGTAGACCTGAGTCTTGGATAAAGACCTTCCCGTATACATCAGGATAAAATTCGACGCATTGTCCGGATCTTCATCCGTTTGTATCAACGCTGTCCATAAAAAGCTGTAGCTGTATTCGGTATGTTCGTCAATAATATTATGTAGAGCGGATTTCAATGCAGTACCCGACAAGCCGGCAGCCGCATCATAATAACCTTGGGGGATGGCCGCCTTTGCTAAAGAAAGCGCAATGAACAGTAGTCCTATTTTCCGCATTCATATGTCCTTTTTTACACGTGAAAAAGTAACATAATCATCCCGTAAATGCTAATGGTTTTGATTTTTCTTCCATCGAAAAACATGCAATTTCGTTTTGGCATTGGCTTAAATAGATGATATATTTGCCTAAGGTCAAGGACGTGTAATAATGACAATTTTAAAGTTCTTGCCCGGACAACAAAGAACACATAACAAACGTTGGAGGCTTTCATGAAAAAGTTTTGGCTGATCGTTTCGATCGTTACCCTGCTTGCATCAATTGCCCTTGCACAGGAAACAGGTACCGCGAAAAAACTGGATGCGGGTCTGCGTTTAGGCGTTATGAACAATCGCGGCGGTCTTGTCGCACGTTATGCTCTTTCGGAAAAAACCCGCATTGAAGCAGCCATTACAACCCCGGGGTTCAATGGAACGATCTATACCGGCCTTTTTGAAATGACCTTTCCCCTGGGCGACGTCACGAATCTCAGCTGGTATTTCGGCGGCGGACTTCATATGGGGTACTGGGGATCGGCACCTTCCCGGTGGAGCGCCGTTACATCGACTTGGGTCAGCACGAAATTTGCGATCGGCATTGATGCGATCGCAGGCATTCAGTATAACATGGAAAGTCTGGTATCCTTTCCGCTGACGCTGTCGCTGGATTATAAACCCGCCTGGGACTTTACCTCAACCTGGGCAGACCAGTGGGGTGACGTTGCACTGTCTCTCAGATACGCGTTCTAACCGGAACTAGCAATTGATTTTCAAAGAGCCGTTTGCACGGCTCTTTTTTTTTGTCGGCCATTTGCTTGAATCATTGTTTTTTACATCTTTTTTTAAAATACGATTTTTTCTCTAGCTTTTCGTTTAAAGTGTCTTACATTCCTGCAAGCATAAAAAAATGAAATTAATGGAAAGACGTTCATTAAGCATGAAAAATTTTGCTTTGCGCTTAAAAACATAAAACGCAGTATAACATTAACTCTGATCATAATAAAAGGAGAAGATATGAAGAAAGTTTTAGTGGTTGGGCTAATCGCCGTACTCGCTGTTTCTTTTGCATTCAGTCAAACGGCTCTGGGTTTACGCGGTGGGAATTTTTCCGGGATTTCACTTAGAACATTGAATAACAGTGGGAATGGCATGGAATTTCTCTTAACCGCAAATAAGAATGGTTTTGAACTTGCCGGTTTATTTGAAAAGCATAAAGGTATCAGCGATGTGGAAGATTTAAGCTGGTTCTGGGGGCTTGGCCTGCATGGCGGACTATCCGCTACAAGTACTACTTCAGTAACGGTTTCAGCAGGTGTTGATGCCATTTTAGGAATTGAGTATAGCTTTCTGTCATTGCTTGGTGTTCCTCTTTCACTTTCAATAGATTATAAACCGGCTTTCGATATTATTGGTGGTTGGGGAACTGACTGGTTTGGTTTGGCAGGTACGATCCGCTACACTTTCTAATTGATGATGTCATATCATTGGAAAAGCCACCAACAGCGGTTATTCTATAAATCACATAAGCTGTCTTATTCGTTTAAGATAGATATCTCCTTGTCGGACTGAATTTCACTGATCTTTTCGATTTGTTTATCTGTGAACTTCCGGATCTTGACATTGGCTCTTTTGCCTCGTTTTCAGGGGTATCTTCATCTTAATCTCTATCTTTTTCCGATTTTTGATCTTTTCGCTGACATCCCGGCGGATACCGCATAAATAAACTCCCTGTCTATTCTACGACCAGTATTCAGGGCGGTTCTCCCGAAGGATACGGGATAACCCGGGTCAGCACGAAGTTTGCGATCGGTATTGATGCGATCGTAGGATAACATGGAAAGTCTGGCATCCTTTCCGCTGACTCTGTCGCTGGATTACAAACCCGCCCGGGACTTTACCTCAACCTGGGCAGACCCGTGGGGTGACGTTGCATTGTCTCTCAGATACGCTTTTTAAACCGCATGTGCCAATGATTGAAAAAGAGCCGTTTTTAAGTGGCTCTTTTTTGTAGTCGGGTTTTAATTTCGCATTAGTATTTCGTAAACATTTTTTGAATTATTTTTTTACGAATACGATTTTTTTCATGACTTTTTGTTTAAAGTGCTTTATATTCTTCACAGGATAAGATAGTAAAAGTAACGGGAAGTTGTTTATCAGTCAGGAATAATTCCGCATAATGCTTTTAACCAAGGTATGATGTAAAACATTAACTTTAATCACAGGAAAAAGGAGTAACCATGAAAAAAGTTATCGTCGTTGCAATGATCGCCCTTCTTGCGGTTTCATTTGCTTTCGCGCAAATGGATGTCGGTTTACGGGGTGGTTTACGTTCGGGTCTTACGGGAAGATTGGCCTCAGGTGAATCAAACAAGATCGAAGCTCTGGTGACCTTCAGGTCAGGTATTATCGTTACCGGTATGTATCAATGGCATAAGCCCCTTCAGCTCGGCGAGATCGAAAACCTGAGCTGGTTTTTCGGCGGCGGCGCACATATCGGCATCAGCGCCTGGTGGACCAGCGCCTTTGCGTTGGGACTCGATGCTATCGTGGGTGTTGAATACGATCTTGAAACGCTGCTCTCATTCCCGCTCAAGATTTCTCTGGACTATAAACCCGCTTTTGATATTATCGGAGGCTGGGCCGGGTCTCTCGGCGATGTTGCGTTCTCGATCCGCTACACCTTCTAAACATTTCACTTAATTCAATCATTAAGTAAAGAGCTGCCGCCCGGCAGCTCTTTTTTTCACATATGAAAAACGCCGCCTGTAAGGCGGCGTTAAAATCCGTCCGGTCGATACTAATCTTCCAGGATGTCCTTTTCTTTGACTTTTTGAGCTTCGTTGATCTTTTCGATGAACTTATCGGTGATCTTCTGGATCTCTTCCAGAGCATCCTTTGCGTTGTCTTCGGAAATATCCTTA
>JAFGVT010000036.1 GCA_016937825.1 Fidelibacterota bacterium
CAGGACGATCTTTCCGAGGAATTCGTCCCGCATGGACATTTCATAGATCTGCCGGATCAGTTCCTGTCCGGGCCGGTCCGCCGGATGCGCTTTCCCGGCAAAGAAAATGACGGCCGGTTTGTCCTTGTCGTTCAGGATGCGCTTCAGGCGCTCCTCGTCGTGGAAGATCAGGGTTGCGCGTTTATAGGTGGCGAAGCGGCGTGCGAAGCCGATGAACATGGCGTTCGGATCGATATTCTCGCAGATCTTGTCGGTGATATGGGTGGGGACCCCGTTGCGTTCGTTCCGGCTGCGGATGCGCTGCTTCACGACCTCCGCAAGACGGGATTTGCGGCAGTAATGCGCTTCCCAGAGCGTTTTTGCGGGTATTTCGTCGACCCGGACCCACAGGGCGGGGTCATCGATGCGGTCCAGCCAGTCGTCGCCCAGATAATCGCCGTAGAGTTTACGGAAATCCTTGGCCATCCAGGTCTCGGTATGGACGCCGTTCGTGATATGCGTGATGGGAACTTCATAGAAGGGGATGTCTTTCCAGACCTCGTTCCAAATTTTCCGGCTGACCTCTCCGTGAAGCTGGCTGACGCCGTTGGAGCTTTTGGAACAGTTCAGCGCCAGCACGGTCATGCTGAAAAGTCCGGTAGACGCATCCCTGCCGAGGTTAAAGAACTGTTTCCAGGAGATATTGTAGGGATCCAGCTGGCTTCCGAAATATTCCTTCATCATGGATTCGTCGAAGGCGTCGTTGCCGGCGGGGACGGGCGTATGGGTCGTGAAAACGCAGCGTGACGCGACCAGCTCGCGGGCGACGCCGACGGAAAAGCCCTGAACGATGTATTCGCGGATCAGTTCAAGTCCGAGAAAGGCGGAATGCCCTTCATTCATGTGGTAAATGGTCGGTGAGATCCCCAGAGCCCGAAGGGCGCGGATCCCGCCGATGCCCAGGAGGATCTCCTGAGTGATCCGCATGTTATGGTCCCCGCCGTAAAGCTGGGAGGTTACGATGCGGTCCTCGGGCAGGTTTTCGGGAATGTCGGTGTCCAGCAGATAGATGGAGGTGCGGCCGGCCTGCATTTTCCAGATCTGGGCATAGATGTTCCTTCCCGGGAACATGACATGGATCTTGACGGGCTTGCCGTTCCCGTCCCGGACCGGCGTGACCGGGATCTCTTCGAAATCGTAGGTGGGGAAAATATTCTCCTGTTTGCCCTCCCCGTCGATGCGCTGGATGAAATAGCCCTGCTTGTACATCATGCCGACGCCCACCAGGGGAACGCCGAGGTCGCTGGCCGATTTGCAGTGGTCCCCGGCCAGGATGCCCAATCCGCCCGAATAGACCGGGACGGACTCGTGGACGCCGAATTCGGCGCTGAAATAGGCGACAAGGAAATCCTTGTTGTCTTTATACTGTGTGTTGAACCAGGTGTCCTTCCGGTTCATATAGCGGTTGAAATCGTCGATCACTTCGTGGAAAGAAGAAACGAAGGAAGGATCGTTGCTTTTGGCGTTGAGGTCTTTCTGGCTGATCTGTTTCATCAGCTTCAGCGGATTATGTTCAACATCGTACCAGAGGTCGCCGGCCAGCTGACGGAATAATTTCAAGGCTTTCGGCTGCCACCCCCACCAGAGGTTATAACTGAAATCTTTAAATTCTTTTAATTCTTCAGGCACTTCATTTCGTACCATGATCTTACGAAAATGCGACATTTTTTCTCCTCAGTTGATTAGGATGAAAGTTATGCGTTTTTTATTTGATTAGGCAAGGAAAAATCTTAATTTTATGCCTGAATTTGGCAAAAACACCGGGAAATAGGGAGCATCATGCCTGAATACATCCTCGCGAAACATCTGTCGAAGCATCTTAACGAAGAAGTTATCCTGAAGGGCTGGGTTTATAATATCCGGAAAAGCGGGAAAATATGGTTTCTTGTCTTTCGCGACGGCACCGAATTCGTTCAGTGCGTCGTTCTGATGAATGAAGTATCCGGGGAGGTGTTCGAACTGAAGACGACGCTTACCCAGGAATCCTCCGTCATGATCCGCGGGATCGTGCAGGAAGCTCCGCGTCAGGAGAACGGCATCGAGATCCTTGTCAAAGATATCGAGGTCATTCACATCGCCGAGGAATACCCCATCGCCCTGAAAGAGCACGGCGTGGATTTTTTACTGGACAACCGGCACCTCTGGCTGCGTTCGCGCCAGCCTTACGCGATCATGAAGGTCCGCGCCGAAGTGGAGCAGGCCTGCCGCGATTTTTTCAACGAACGCGACTTTACGCTTGTGGATTCCCCCATGTTCACGCCCAACGCGGCAGAGGGAAGCACCACCCTGTTTGAAACGCAGTATTTCGACCGGAAGGCCTATTTGACCCAGTCCGGCCAGCTCTACAGCGAAGCGGCCATCATGGCGCTGAATCGGACCTACTGCTTCGGTCCCTGTTTCCGGGCGGAAAAATCCAAGACCCGCCGGCATCTGACGGAATTCTGGATGGTGGAGCCCGAAATGGCCTTTTTCGATATCCATGACGATATGGCGCTGGCGGAAGAATTCGTCGAGTATCTGGTTCAGCGTGCGCTGAAGAACTGCCGCCGGGAACTGGAGATCCTTGAACGCGATATCAGCAAGCTCGAGGCCGTCAAGCGGCCGTTCCCGCGCATTACCTACGATGACGCGATCGCCGTGCTGAAGCGGAAAGGATTTGATATTGCCTGGGGAGACGACCTGGGCGCGCCGCATGAACCCGCGGTTTCGGAAGATTACGACCGGCCGGTCATGATCTGGCGCTGGCCGGCGGCATCCAAGGCTTTTTACATGAAGCGGGATCCGGAAGACGAGCGCTACGTCATGGGCGTGGATGTGATCGCGCCGGAAGGGCATGGCGAGATCATCGGCGGTTCCCAGCGCGAAGAGGACATCAAGGTGCTCCTCGAGCGCATCGACCGGGAACAGCTGCCCGTCGACGATTTCCAGTGGTTTCTGGATATCCGCCGCTACGGCTCGGTGCCGCATTCGGGATTCGGGCTCGGACTGGAGCGCACCGTCGGATGGATCTGCGGGACGCATCACATCCGCGAGTGCATTCCGTGGCCAAGGACGATGGCGCGCTTGAAGCCCTGACCGCTCAATCATGAAGCGCCGGTCCTACGGCGCATTGAGACTAAATACAAAAAGCCGCACAGGGGTGCGGCTTTCTTGTTTTCATTGTAAAAGGCGGCGAGAGACTTAAATATGCATGTGTTCGCTGAGCGGCCGGGATTCTTTGAGAAAGAACGATGCCGCCATGATGATCAGTCCCATCAGTACGAAAAGTTTCATAAAGAGCGGCAAGAAGGCATTTGCCTGCGTGCTCATGCCGGCAACGAACAGCAGACCGGTGATCTGTCCTGCGAGCAGGAGCAAGCCCTGCGAACTGGATTCCGGGGCGGGATAGCTGACCTCGGCCGCGTACTGGAAGCCGATCGGGCCGGCGCTCATGACGAAAAATCCCAGCAGGAACGAGGAGATCAGGGCGACTGTGTACGCCGCTTCCGGCGTGGCCGTGATCACGCCCGCAAAGGCGATGCCCGCCAGCGAGGGGACCATGCCGACGATGCAGACGATCAGGAAGGCCTTCCGTTTCTGGAATTTGTCGGAAAGTATGGGCAGAATGATCGCGCCGATCACGCCGCCGATCAGCATGATGCCGCCGATCAGTCCGTCGGAATCCTTTACGTTCAGGTACTCCGCGATCGAATCGGTCATCGAGGAAACGGCGTTAAAGATCCCCAGGCCGATAAAGAAGATCAGGATGGTGATCAGCATGTCTTTCTGCCGGAAAATGTGCTTGTATCCTTCATAGAAGGCATGGCGTTCATAGGCGGCGTCCGCGGGCGGCGTCGGCGGTTCCTCCCGGATCAGCAGGATCGCCGCGAGACTGGCGAGGAAGGTGATCACCCCGTAGATCATCAGCATGCGCTGCATCCCGTCGCCGTAATTCGCCAGCAGGGGGTCGCTGACGACCATCAGGGGCGTGACGAGCATGACGATAATGATCCCCAGATACTGCGCCAGGGTGCCCAGTCCGGCGGCGGTCCCGCGTTCCTCCAGGGGAAACCAGCGCGCCGTGAGGGCGGTGAGGGCGTTCAGGATAAACGGCTGGGAAACCGCCAGTCCGATCTGAAAGATGATCTGCGCGGTGAAGGAATCGGCAAAGATGCCCTTCATCAGCGCCGAGATCCCGCAGATGGCCGCGCCGATCCCGATGCCGCGCTTGATCCCCCAGGTGTCGATCACATACGAGGCGGGGATACTGACGACCAGATAAATGAGCATATAGGCCATCGCTAAAAAATCGATGTTAAAAAGGGAATTCGGGTTAAACTGGCCCGCATAAAAAGCTTCCGCCGCCCGGGCGACCGGCGCATGTGTCAGCCACTGGATATTGACGACCAGACA
>JAFGVT010000184.1 GCA_016937825.1 Fidelibacterota bacterium
AAGGAAAATCCGCGGGCCTTTATTTATTCCTACGATGAGCAGGGGCTCGACGTCTGGTTTGACGACGATATTATAACCGGTTTGCAGATGAGCCCGCTCTGGAAGGACGATGACACCATTGCCTGGCCGGACCTCAGATAACACAACAGCGCTTTTTTTCGCTTTCTTGGTGCTCGTCTTATGGGCAAGCGTTGCCACGGCGTTCAAGATCGCGCTGGAATATTTGCGTCCCTTTGAATTGCTGTTTTTGTCGTCGCTTGTTTCCTTCCTGGCCTTAAGTGTGATCATGCTGGTTTCCGGACGGTTCCGGAAGCTCAAGGAACTGACGCGAAACGATTGTGTCCGGCTGGTGCTTGCCGGGATACTGAACCCGGTGATCTATTATCTGATCCTGTTCAAGGCTTACGACCTTCTGCCCGCGCAATACGCACAGGCGGTAAATTTCACCTGGCCGCTGGTTCTGGCCCTGACGGCCATGATCGCCGGACATGAAAAATTCCATTTCCTTCGCGTGCTGGCCCTATGCGTCTCGTTCGCCGGGGCGCTGGTCGTTGTGCTCGGCGGGAAGCAGCTCGCCGGCGGGATCAGTATCCCCGGGGTTCTGCTGGCCTTTTTCTCTACCTTCATCTGGGTTGCGTACTGGATGATCGCCAAGACGATCAAGGCGGATCCGGTGATCAGCCTGTGGGTCCCGTTTACTACGGGCGCCGCCGTCCTTTCCCTGATGGCGTGTTTCCTTTTCCGGCCTGCAGCGCTTTCTCCCGCCGCATGGGCGGGTGCAGGCTATGTCGGATTGTTCGAGATGAGCATTACCTTCCTGTTCTGGCTGACCGCCCTTCGAAAAGCGAGCTCAACGGCGCTGGTCAGCAATTTTATTTACGCCGTGCCGTTCTTATCGCTTATTTTTATCCGCTTTGTGCTGAATGAGCCGATCCGGCCGACCACTCTGATCGGACTTATAATGATCGCCGGCGGGATCGCAGGGCAGATGTGGGTGCACCAGAACAAAAGACTAAGGTTTAAAGATTAAGGTGCGTTAATTATTTTATGTATTTCAGATACGCCGGCTCTCCGTCATAGCGGTATCCCCGGTTTTCATATTCTGTACCGCTGAGCATGGAATGAACGAACCCGTTCCGGTAGACCTGAACGGTATGAAGGATCTCGCCTTCGGGGTTTTTCTTCAGCCAAAACCCGACCCTTCCGTTCAGTGCCCGGTATGTGATCATTGAAACGCTGTTTTCTTCCGAGAAATTCAAAACTTTATCCCATCTCTGTTTCATCAGGCGCGTATTCCACCAGGTACCGCCTTCGGCCGAAACGACGGGTTTACCCTGATACCGGGCGACACTGTCATTATAGGCAAGAACGCAAAGATACGTTGAATCGCGGTTCGTCAAAAATTCCGTGAACAGGCTGTCATACTGTTCCGCATCATATTTGTAGTTGTAATTGCTGTCCAGAAATGCGATCCGGTCGATCCATGCCGGAAGGGTCCCAGCGCCCTGCAAATAGCGCAATATCCAGGAGCCGCCGGCACTGTGACCGTTTAGCGTTACCCGATAGTCAAACGCCGAAAAGGGAGCCAACAGATCTTTTACCATTGTCTGGATCAGGGGAATATAGTCTTCGGCATGATGGTCGTCATACAATTGCCAGGTTTTACAGGTCGGCTGCAGGTAAATAACGATGATGTTCCTGTCCTTAAGGACATGTCGCAAAAATCGTGTTTGAGCACCGATATGCTGGATATCGTAATGCCAGTCATCTCCGGATTTTATTTTTTTCCCGATCGTCCACTCAATACTGTTGCCCGCGGGCAGGGCATAAAAGACGATGATGGTTTGTTTGTCCTTTTTCAGCGCCCGGGTCCCGGGAGCGTTGATATGGACATTCACATCGCCGCCCCAGACAAAGGACCGGGTTTGCTCGCCGGTGATCCTGTCCCTTGCATAACCCGGAAGCCGAACCGCACGCAGCGGGGACAGTGCGGTAAGGAACAACAAGAATATGATCCCGATCCGTTTATGCATACGTGCTCCATTGGCTGAATGTCATTTCCGGAAAGTACAGGATATTTATAAAAATTAAAACGGTTTTTACCGTTAAACGAAACCCTCCGTCTTGCGGCGGAGGGTTCCCGGTTGGTGGTCGTGTCAGGAGTTTACTATTTTGCTTTGACCGTAATAAAACGTTTTGTGCCGTTCTTGGTTTCTATCAGAATAAGCACGGTCTGGTTTTTTGCAATCCCGCTCAGCGCCTTATTGTAATCGCTGACGCTTTCAATGTTCTTGCGTTCAAAAGTAACGATACGGTCGCCGGGCCTTATGCCCTTTTGCTGCGCTTCGGAATTCGGAACAACATTGACGATCACCACGCCCTTGCGGGAATCCAGTCCGTATTGTTTGGCAAGCTCCTCCGAGTTTGCCTGAACGCTAAAGCCCAGGTCCACCACGACGCCGCTCTCGGCATTTACCGGGACAAGAGGTTCATCGGCCGGCATTTCGGCAAGTTTGACGTTGACAATCTTTGTTTTCCCCTCGCGGATGATTGTTAGTTTTACACTTTCACCGGGGTAGCGGGACGTGATGTTCAGTTGCAATTCGGAGGGAGTGCGAACCTGGTCGTTATTTACTTTAATGATCACGTCTCCGGAAAGAAGCTTTGCTTCGACGGCGGGACTGTTCTCCACAACATCCGAGATAAGCACGCCCTGCACGTCGCTGAGGCCCAGTGTTTCCGAGAGGTCCTGATTCAGTTCCTGGATAGTGACCCCCAGCCAGGCGCGGATCACGCGGCCCTGTTTGATAATATCGTTCATGACTTTTTTCGCCACATTGATCGGGATCGCAAATCCGATGCCGTTCGATCCGCCGGAACGGCTCATGATCGCGGAGTTAATGCCGATCACCTCGCCGTCCAGGTTGACCAGCGCGCCGCCGGAATTGCCCGGATTAATGGAAGCGTCGGTCTGAATATAGCTTTCATACGTGCTGAGCTGCATGCCGGAGCGTCCGAGACCTGAAATGATACCGTGAGTCACGGTGTTCCCAAGGCGCGTACTGAAGGGGCTCCCGATCGCAAGCACCCATTCGCCGACCCGGAGGATATCCGAGTCTCCCAGTCTTGCGGCGGGAATGTCGGCGGCCTTGATCTTCAGGACCGCAATGTCCGTCTTGCTGTCCGCCCCGATGAGCTCGGCTTCAAATTCGCGTTTGTCGGATAAAACGACCTTGATCTCTTCCGCCTGATCGATCACGTGATTGTTCGTGATCACATAGCCGTTCTCAACCACGACGCCGGACCCCAGTGCGGAGCTCCGGTATTCGCGTTCTTTGTTGGGAACGTTGAA
>JAFGVT010000185.1 GCA_016937825.1 Fidelibacterota bacterium
AGCAGCGCGCCTTTGCCGCCGACCACGATGTGGTGATGGAGGGAAGGGACATCGGAACGGTCGTATTTCCCTACGCAGACCGCAAGTTCTTTCTGGTGGCCGACCTGGATGTCCGGGCGGAACGCCGGGCCAAGGAATCGCCCGATCACCTGAGCATCGAAGCCGTGAAACAGGACCTTCTGCGCCGTGACGAACACGATGCCTCGCGTTCGCATTCGCCGCTCAGAAAAGCCGAAGACGCGATTGAAATTGATACGACGAATTTAACCTTTGACCAGCAGGTCAATAAAATTCTATCTTGTATAAAAGAGCCAAAAAACGGAGGAAAATTAATGGCTGAAGAGTTGAAGAACGTAGAACCCGTAAACCCTCAGGAAGACATCGAAGCTGTCCCCGGAACCGAAGAAGTTCAGACAGAAGATGTCCAGGAAGACCTTGTCGAAGAAACGAAAGAGGCTGAGGCTGAAGTAACAGACGACGCGGAAGTTGCGGAAGAACCGGCAGAAGAAGTTGCCGAAGAAAAAGAAGAAGCCGCAGCGGTCGAAGAAGAAGTTGCAGAAGTCGAAGCGGAAGCAACCGTTTCGGAAGAACCAAAGACCCTGAAACCGGCAGCTGAGGCTGATAAAAAACGAGCCGGTAACATTTATGACCAGATCCGCACCGTGAAGCGTGAAGACCTGGCGGCGGAAGCTGCCAGCCAGATCAATCCCGAACTTGAGAAAATGTACGAAAAGACATTGAACAAGTTCAGCAGCAACGAACGCGTGAACGGCCACGTTATCCGCATTACCGACAAGGAAGTTGTTGTCGATATCGGATTTAAATCGGAAGGACTGATCTCCGTTGAAGAATTCGGGAAAAACATTCCCGAGCTCGGTGATGAGATCGAGATCTTTGTCGATAAAATTGAGGACCGTAAAGGTCAGCTCATCCTTTCCAAGAAAAAAGCAGATTTCCTGCGTGCCTGGGAACGCCTCAAAGAGGTTTTCGAAGGCGACGGAATTATCGAAGGATATATTGTCAAACGCATCAAGGGCGGTATGGTCGTTGATCTCGGCGGCGTCGAAGGATTCCTGCCGGGCTCGCAGATCGATGTCCGTCCCGTGATCGATTTTGACGCCTATGTCGGAAAGAACATGAACCTGAAGATCGTAAAACTGAACGAAGCCCGCAAAAATATCGTGGTCAGCCGGAAAGAGATCCTCGAAGAAGCCCTCAAGGAAAAACGCGAGGAACTTCTGAGCCAGATCCAGGTAGACCAGGTCCTGAAAGGCCGCGTGAAGAATATCACCGACTTCGGGGCGTTCATCGATCTCGGCGGTGTGGACGGACTGCTTCATATCACGGATATGTCCTGGGGGCGCATCAAGCATCCCTCGGAACTGCTGTCCATCGACGATATCGTTGAAGTGAAGGTCATTGATTACAATACCGAAAAACAGCGCGTCTCCCTCGGCGTCAAACAGCTCGAAGCCCACCCCTGGGAAGATATCGAACAGAAATACCCCCTCGATTCCGTTGTCAAGGGACGCATCGTATCCATTACCAATTACGGCGTGTTCGTTGAACTGGAAAAGGGAGTGGAAGGTCTGATCCACATCAGTGAGATGAGCTGGACACAGCATATCAAGCATCCCTCGGAGATCTACCAGATCAACGACGAGGTCGAAGCGAAAGTGCTTGCCATCGATTCTCATGACCGCAAGATCTCTCTGGGCGTGAAACAGCTGCAGCCCGATCCCTGGGATGAACTCGAAAAGAAATATTCCCCGGGCATGAAGGTAAAGGGCATCGTCCGCAACCTGACGCAATTCGGGGCCTTTGTCGAGATCGAAGAAGGCATTGACGGACTGATCCACGTTTCCGACCTGTCCTGGATCAAGGTCGTTCGCCACCCCAAGGAAGTTCTCCAGAAGGGCCAGGAGATCGATGTCGTGATCCTCGAGATCAACAACGAATCCCGCAAGATCTCCCTCGGATACAAACAATTGGAAGTCAATCCCTGGGAAGTCCTTGAAGCAAAATACAAGACGAACAAGATGGTCAAAGCCAAAGTGCTGAAGATCCTTGACAAAGGCATCATCATGACCATCGATGAAGAAGAAGTTGAAGCGATCGTTCCGCTCAGCACGATGTCCAAAAAGGACAAACGTGACTATACCCGCGACATCAAGGTCGGCGATGAACTGGAGCTGCGCGTTGTGGAAGTCCGCCAGGATGATCGTAAGATCGTTCTCGCCTACGAAGATCTCGGTCTGTCCGAGGATGACAAGGACATCGCACGCGTGATCGCCAAACAGGAAGACGTCACACAGAAGATCCAGATCTCGGACGAGCTGATGTCAAAATTCCGGAGCAAAGAGGCCAAGTCGGAATCCAAGGAAACCAAGGCAGCAGCCGAAGCGGAAAAAAGCGAGGCCGAGCCGGAAGAACCTAAAGCGAAAAAAGCCAAAGCCGCACCCGAAGCCGAAACCGAGGAATCCAAAGCGGAAGCACCCAAGAAAGTTGCCAGGAAAAAGACCGTAAAAGAAACGGAACCCAAGGCAACGGAAGAAGAAGCGGAAGCTGAGGCGGAAACGGCCGCAGAAGAAGACGCTCAATAAGACGAGCTCTTATTAACGATAGAAAGCCGTTCATTCGTGAACGGCTTTTTTTATTTCTTACATTTCAGGGAAAGGCAAAAATTATTAAACGATTTTACGGAAATGCTGACGAATTATTTTTTATGTTTGGGAAAATATGTGATATTGTATTTTAAATTGTGAAATCACGATATTATTTTTAAATTTACAAAATTGCCGGGTGCTTACTATGAAAAACATTTTGCCAAAAATCATTGTATCGGTCGGAGCCGTCGTCTTGTGGTTCCTGATCATCTCGAATCAGAATTATATCAGTGTCATTGACCTGCCGCTCTCGGTCTATGAACCGAGGCCGGACATGACGCTCGGGGAACCCTTGCCCAAAATGATAAAAGTGAGGGTTGAAGGGGCCGGACTCTCGTTCTATCTTCAAAAGTGGTCCAAAAAGGCGTCCCTGATCCTGGATGTCGGAACGATCACCCATAACGAGCGCTTGTCCCTGAAATCGTATTTCAACGAACATCCGAACCAGGTGCTCCTGCATAAGGAAATGCGGTTCATGGAGATCGTCTATCCGGACAGCATCGACATCAGGATCGATCGTAAGATCTCGAAAAGTTTTCACGTACAGATCGTGTCGGATATTTCGCTCAAGCCCGGCTATATCCGGGTCGGGTCCCCGGACGTTCCCGAGGTCACGCTGACCGGACCGGAAAATTATATTGCGTCCATCCGGCGTATCGAGACGGAACCGTTCAATAAAGAGAATGCGGATATCACCTTTCAGGCGCTTATTCCCGTAAAGAATCCAAATCCCGAACTGGTCGAAATAACACCGGCGAGCGTCGGCGTTCAGTTCGAGATCGAAATGATCGGTGAGCGTACGATCCCGAATATCCCGGTCAGGGTCCGGAACCAGCCCTCAGACCTGGAGATCCAGCTCATCCCCAATCTGGTCAGTCTGCGCGTAACCGGCGGGAACGATCAGATACAGTCCCTGACCCCGTCGGATTTTACGGTCTATTTCGATTACCTTACCCAGTGGTTCCCGAACAGGAATTATTATCCGGTTAAAATAACCCCGCCCGCCGAGGTGCTCGATATCATCCGGATCGTGCCCGAACAGATCGAGGTCGTGGTCGTAAGGAAAAAAGAATGATGACGGAACGTCCCGGCACCTATCCCTGCATCCTGGGGATCGAATCGTCCTGCGACGAAACGAGCGCCGCCATCCTGCAGGGTTTTCAGGTCAGATCGCACATCGTGTATTCTCAGATGGTCCATAAAAAATACGGCGGAGTGGTCCCCGAACTCGCCAGCCGCGCCCATGAACACGCGATCTCGCAGGTGGTCCACGCCGCCTTTGAGACGGCTGGACTGCTTCCGGCGGATATCGATGCTGTCGCCGTCACCTATGGCCCCGGCCTGATGGGCGCCCTGCTGGTCGGACTGAATTATGCCAAGGGTTTTGCCCTTGCTCAGAACATCCCTTTTATCGCGGTGAATCACGTTGAGGCGCATCTGTATGCGCCTATGCTGGAGTTCCCCGAGCTCGAACCGCCGTTTTTATGTCTCCTGGTTTCCGGGGGGCACACGATGCTCGTCGATGTCCGGGGGGTTAAGGATTTCAGGATCCTGGGGACGACCCGGGATGATGCCGCCGGAGAATCCTTCGATAAAACGGCCCGGCTTCTGAAGATCGGATATCCCGGCGGACCCGTGATCGACACCTTGTCAAGCTCGGGAAATCCCCGGGCGGTCCATTTCCCGCGATCCCTGCTGGACCCGGACAGCCTGGACTTCAGTTTCAGCGGCATGAAGACCGCGGTGCTGAACTTTGTCAAAAAACAGGAGACGATCTCCGACCGGGACAAGGCGGACATCGCCGCCAGTTTTCAGGAAGCGGTTGTGGACGTATTGAAAGAAAAAGTGCGCCGCGCCATTCAGGTGACCGGCCACCGGCGCGTTGTCCTGGCCGGCGGCGTTGCGGCGAACCGGCGCCTTCGTCAGGAACTACGCAACCTGGCCGATTCCCTGAAGGTGGAGCTTTTCTATCCACCCCTGGAATATTGTACGGACAATGCCGCCATGATCGCGGCAACCGGGGTGATGTATTTCCGCAAAGGGTGGTTCTCCGGCCTGGAGACCGGCGCAGTCCCGAATTTAAAACTAACGTAAAGGAATCAAGGACATGGTCATCGTATTCAAACCGAATGCCAGCAAAGAACAGATCGGACACGTATCGGATTACCTTCACGCAAAGGGATTTGACATCCACATCAACGAAGGGAAGGAACTGACCATCTTCGGGATCGTCGGCGATACCAAATTGCTGACGCCCGAAACCTTTCTTGAAATGGACGGTGTTTCGAATGCTTTCCGCGTCCAGGAATCCTATAAATTATGTTCGCGCACCTTTCACCCCCGGAATACCAAGGTCAGGGTAGGGGATGTGACGATCGGCGGGAGCGAGATCGCGGTGATCGCCGGTCCCTGCTCCATTGAAAATGAGGAAATGCTGTTCCATATTTCTTCCGGTATCGTCAAATCCGGCGCAAATCTTATCCGCGGGGGCGCCTTCAAGCCGCGTTCCTCCCCTTACGCCTTCCAGGGACTGGGGGAAGAGGGTTTGAAATATCTCCGCAAGATCGGGGACCGGACCGGAAGGCCGGTCGTTTCCGAGGTGATGGCGATCAGCGACATCCCCTTATTTGAAAAATACGTCGACCTGATCCAGATCGGCGCGCGCAACATGCAGAATTTTGCCTTGCTCAAAGAACTGGCGCATGTGAAGAAAGCCCTGCTGCTGAAACGCGGCATTTCCGCCACGATCGATGAATGGCTGAATTCAGCCGAATACCTTGCCAGCAAAGGCAATCAGCGGATCATTCTCTGCGAGCGGGGCATCCGCACCTTTGAACAATCCACCCGGTTTACTCTGGACCTTTCGTCGGTGCCGGTGATCAAAAAGAAATCCCATTTGCCGATCATCGTCGATCCGAGCCATCCCATGGGACAGCGCGAACTGGTCATCCCGATGGCGCGCGCCGCGGTTGCCGCCGGCGCGGACGGGATCATGGTGGAAGTGCACAACTGCCCCGAAAAAGCCCTCTCCGACGGTCCGCAGTCCCTGACGATCAAACAATTCAGCGATCTGATGAAAGAGATCGAGATCATCGCCGGCGCGATAGGAAAGACCATTGCAAAAAACTGATCATCCCATACGCTTTTCGGTCATCGGATATGGCCGTTTCGGTAAATTATGGACGCAGATCCTTTCGGAACACGGCGGGGTCGTCGTCTATGAACACGCTTCGGAGGTGATCCGGCGGGAGCAGGAACATGTCCGCTTTGTCGACCTCCCGACCGCCCTGAAACAGGAAACGATCTTTCTGTGCATGCCGATCTCCTCGATGGAGGCCTTTATCCGCGACAATGCATCGCGCGTTTCAAGCGCCTCGACCGTTATCGACATGGCTTCCGTAAAATCTCTCCCCATTCAATGGATGGATGAGGGCATCCCCGGCATACGCCATCTGGGCGTGCATCCGCTTTTCGGCCCGGACAGCTATGCGGTCAACCAGAACAACCTGATGATCATCACGCCTTCGCAGCAATATCCCGAACTGGCGGGCACCTGGGCGGAAACCTTCGCCTCCTGGCGCTTTTTTACCAAGATCATCCTTCCCGAAGAGCATGATAAAAGCATCGCCTATTCCCAGGGGGTCACTCACTTTGTCGGCAATGTGCTGAAGCAGATGAACCTGCCCAACACGAATACGCCCACCCTCGGGTACACCATGCTGCGGGACGTGGAGCGCTTCTGCAGCAACGATACGCCGCAGCTGTTCCGGGACATGCTGGTCTACAACCCCCAGTCGGTGAACATGTTCAAAGAATTCATCGCGGCAACCCATGAGGTTTCCGCGAATATCCGCAAGGTGAATATTCAGCCGGATACTCCCTTTACGCTCGGCGTGATGGGCGGGGAAGGGAGCTTTTCGCAGGAAGCGGGGAAACTGTGGCTGAAAAACAATCATTTCGCCCGGGCCGGGATATCCTGCCTGACCAATGCGGAAAAGGTTTACGATGCCCTGAACTTCGGGTTTATACAGGTCGGCCTTCTGCCGATCCAGAACGCTACGGGCGGCATTGTGCTGGAGACCGTGAAAGGGCTTGCCGCGCACAACTGCAAGATCACGGGTTTTTTCCCCTTCCTGGTCAATCAATGCCTTATGAGCCGCCAGGAAATGACGGACGCCCTGCCCGCATCGATCCATTCGCACCCGCAGGCCCTGCGGCAGTGCAAGGCCTTTCTTAAACGCCACTATCCGGATGTCCCGCTGGTGGAAGAAGAGGACACCGCTGTTTCCGCACGCCTGCTCTCGGAAGGAGCTTTACCGGGGAATGCCATGGTGATCGCTTCGAAGGAATGCGTGGAGCTTTATCATCTTAAGCTGGTCAAAAAGAATATCCAGGACCTGGAATACAATATTACCGATTTCGTTACCGTTATCAAAGAATAGGCCTATGACAGACCACATCAAAAAGACCGTCAGTCCGGTCGAATCGATCCGCGGACAGATCACCCTGCCCGGGGACAAATCCATGAGCCATCGCGCCCTGATGTTCGCGGCCATCGCGAAGGGATGTTCCAAGATCAAACACCTCAACATCGGCGCCGACGCCCTGTCCACCATCGCCTGTCTTCAGAAGCTGGGCGTGACTTTCCAGCTGGGCAAATTTACGGTGGACGTTGAAAGTCCCGGGATCCATGGCTGGAAACAGCCGCAGGACGGCATTCTGAACTGCGGGAACTCGGGAACGACCGTCCGCCTGCTTGCCGGTCTGCTTGCCGGACAGGAGGGTCTTGAATTCACCATGACCGGGGATGCCTCCCTGAGCGTGCGCCCGATGCAGCGGATCATCGATCCGCTCACGAAAATGGGAGCGGACATTCACGCGCAGGACGGACATCTCCCTTTGCATGTCCGGGGTAAAAAACTGACCGGTATTCATTATACCCTCCCGGTCGCCAGCGCGCAGGTGAAATCCTGTGTCCTCTTCGCCGGCCTGTCGGCGCAGGGAAAGACCTACGTTGAAGAACCCCAGCTTTCGCGGGACCATACCGAGAACATGATGAAAATGTTTCGCATTCCCATCTTCAGGAACAAGGATATCCTCTCGGTGCATACGCTTCGCCGCGTGATCCCCGGGTTCGAATACTCCGTTCCGGGAGACCCCTCGTCCGCAGCTTTCTGGGTGGCTGCCGGCTTGCTTTTACCTAAAAGCAGACTGCTGCTTCGCAAGATGTCCCTGAATCCGACCCGCATCGCCTACCTGAAATTGCTAAGGTCCTGCGGAGCGGAGATTGACATTATCCGGGAGACCAAGAGCCTGGAGCCGATGGGCGATGTGGTGGTCCGCTCGTCCGTGCTGCGGCATTTTCAGATCAGCGGACGGCAGGTGCCGGGGCTGATCGACGAGATCCCCCTGCTTGCCCTGATCGCAACGCGGGCAAAAGGAAAAACCGTGATCCGCGGAGCAAAAGAACTGCGCTATAAGGAAAGCGACCGGATCAGCGCCACGGTGGAAATGCTGCGCAGCCTTGGGGCGGAAGCGGAAGAACTGGAAGACGGCATGATCGTCCGGGGCGATACGGTCCTGCGCGGCGGCAGGGTGGATGCCCACGGAGATCACCGCATCGCCATGACCGCCTCGATCGCAGGACTTCTTTCCCAGGGGCCGGTGGAAGTGCACGGATGGTCGAGCGTGGAAATATCGTATCCGAATTTTTATTCAATTTTGGAAAGAATCGGCAGATCATGACATATGGATTATTAGGGCATCAGATCGGGTATTCCCTTTCTCCGGCGATCCACAAGCTGATCGCCGGAAAGCATTTTTCCTATGAACTTTTCGATATCGCACCCGACGACCTGGAAAAGGCGGTCATCGGAGAACTTTCGGTCCTTTCGGGTTTTAACGTGACCATTCCCTATAAACAGCGCATCATCCGGTATTGCCGGGACCTTGATCCCCTTGCACGAAAGATCGGAGCGGTGAACACCGTTCAGGTCCGTAACGGGGGGTGGACCGGATACAACACCGATTACCTGGGGTTCATGCAGGTCATCCGGGACCATATCCCCGATTTTCTCTCCCTTCATCCGGCTGTGGTCGGGTACGGCGGTGTCGCCCTGGCGGCCGTTTTCGGACTGGAGACGCTCGGATTTCACACCGTTTCGGTGCTGGGCGGCGAATCTTCCCGGGAACGGGGGGACTTCATCCGCTCGGTCACGCCGCGATCTTCCCTGCAGATCCTTGAGGTCTTCCCGGATAAAAACCGCCTGTGGATCAACTGCACGCCGGTCGGAAGCCTGAAATCGCCGCACATCCCCGAAAATTATATTCCTTTTAAAAACAACGACATACTTTACGATCTCAACTATGCGCCCAGCCCGACGCATCTTGAAGAACGGGCGACGAGGGAGGGGGTCCGGACCCTGAACGGCATACGGATGCTGATCTGCCAGGCGATCGAAGCGCAGAAGATCTGGCGGGGCAATGTAAAAGCGGAAGATATCGATATTGATGCAATTATCCGTTCCATCCGTCGATAATCCATCGTATTTTTCGGCAGAAATACTTTTTGGGGAGCAAGCATGAACGAGGCTATTACCTACATCACCGGAGGCGAAAGCCACGGACCGGCGATGACAACGATCATCCGGGGACTGCCGGCAGGGTTTACCCTGAACGTCGAGCAGCTGAACTATCAGTTATGGCGCCGGCAGCAAGGATATGGCCGCGGCGGAAGGATGAAGATCGAAAAGGACCGGGTGGCGGTCCTGAGCGGGCTCAGGAACAGCATGACCCTGGGATCGCCGCTGACGCTCATGGTGCAGAACAATGATTTCCGGAACTGGCAGAAGAAAATGGACCCGGTCGAAGCCGACGTCAGCGAAAAGGTCCGGGTTCCCCGTCCGGGGCATGCCGATTACCCCGGGATCGTTAAATACGGGTTTGACGACATCCGGAACGTTCTGGAACGGGCCTCCGCCCGCGAAACGGTCGCCCGGATACTGCCCGGAGCCGTTTGCCGGCAGTTCCTGGAAGCCCTGAACATCCGCCTTTATTCTCATGTGGTCCAGCTGGGGGATATCCGAATTCCCCGGATCGGTATTGAAGAAGAGGCCCTGCGCCTGGCGGATGCCTCGGACCTGCGCTGCATCGACAAGGTTGTCGGAGAGGAAATGCGCAAGGAGATCGAGACCGCCCAAAAGGAAGGGGATTCTGTCGGCGGCGTATTTCAGGTGCTGGTATACGGTCTGCCGGTCGGACTGGGAAGCTACGTGCACTGGGACGACAAGCTTTCTTCCCGCATTGCCGCCGAGATCATGGGCATACAGGCCGTAAAGGGCATTGCCTTCGGGATCGGCTTCGACGGCGCGTCCCTGCGCGGCAGTCAGTATCATGACGCTTTTGATGTTTCGGACAAGCGCGTCCGGCGGCGCTCCAATCATGCCGGCGGACTCGAAGGGGGGATGAGCAACGGCGAACCTCTGGTGTTCGACGCGGTCATGAAACCCATTCCCACCCTGATGAAACCACTTGAAAGTTTTGATATCGACACTCTGGAACCTGTTGACGCACATAAAGAACGAACCGATTCCTGCGCGCTTCCCGCCGCATCCGTCGTGGCGGAGAATGTGATCGCGCGTCCGATCCTCAATGCCC
>JAFGVT010000037.1 GCA_016937825.1 Fidelibacterota bacterium
ACGGGATTTTCCATATCGCGCTGGATCCACTGCGTTAAGATGTTTCGTGCACTTTCCAGGTTCCGGTCCCAGAAATAGACGGTTGCCAAGGCTTCGTAGGCATCGAGATAAGCCGGGACCGTACCGATGACACGAAGCAGGTCCTTTTCGGCAAGGTCATACTGTCCTTCTCTGGCATAAAGGCGGCCGCGAAACAGCAGGGCATCCGCATCGTCGGGGTATTGATCCAGGATCTGCCGGTAAACTTCTAAGGCCGCCGCATCATCGCCGGAGCGGTAAAGGCTTTTTCCCTGTTCATGCAGCAGCTCGTAATCCCCCGCCGTGGAAAGTACCGGAAAGAGCAGGCAAGCGATCACCCACGCAAATTTTATCGGCATATGTCCCCGCCGGCACATGGTTTTTTTATCCATAGTTCAATCCCAGTTTTGCTTTTTTTTCATGAAGGACCAGGTCCCCTTGATCCGCCACCAGCTGTTCAGCTGACGGTACCCGATATTCTCGATGAGCGCTACAAGCATCAGGCGGAGCAGGTGGCTGAATTTCGGGTAGCGGTGGAAGCTGAGTTCCTCCAGGACCAGGGAAAAAACCGAAAGGCACATTCCCAGGACGACCGCCACCAGCAGGAAGGCGATCACATAGGTCGTGCTGGCATAGCCGATCAGGATCAGGAAGAAGAAGATGAGATATCCGGCGATCTCGATCAGAGGGCCGAGCATTTCATAAATAAAGTAGAACGGCATGGCGATCAGTCCTACGGCTTTATATTTCGGGCGGAACAGCATGCCGATATTCTGCAGGATGGAATCCAGCAGGCCGCGCTGCCAGCGGTCCCGCTGCCGTCCGAGCGCCCTCAGGGTCGTCGGACCTTCCGTCCAGGCGACAGGATCGGGGATGTAGCGTATTTTGTAGGGGATCTTGTTGTCCCCGCAGTATTTATGGAGCCGGACGATCAGCTTCATATCTTCTCCGATCGTTTTATGCTGGTATCCGCCCGCCGCAACGACCACGGAATGACGGAAAAGCCCGAAGGCTCCGGAAACGATCAGGGAGGCGTTCAGGACATCCCAGGCAAGGCGCCCCCCGTAAAAGGCGCGGAGATATTCCATGACCTGGAATTGCGCCAGCAGATTGCGCGGAAGGTCCACCTTGGTAATATGACCGTTCTTAAAGGTGCACCCGTTCGCCATCCGGATGATCCCGCCGCTGACGATGGTCCGCGTATCTTCGATAAACGGCATCACGACCCGGGCAATGGAATCCTGCTCCAGCATGGAATCGTTATCGATGGCGCAGAACAGCGGCGTCTGGCAATAATTGATGCCGACATTCAGGGCATCGGCCTTTTTCCCGTTCTCCTTGTCGATCAGCCACAGATCGGGATAGAGGTTGCTCCGGTAGATCTCCCTGACGGGGCGGGTCTCGATAAACGAGACCTGCGGCAGGAAAGCGGGCACCATCTCAAAGGTCGCAAGCATTTTCTCAAGCGTATCGTCCGTACTCCCGTCGTTGATGAACAGGATGCGCATGTCGGGATACTGGATCTTCAGCTGGCTCTGGACCGAGGCAACGCAGTTCTCGGATTCGTTGAAAGCCGGCGTCAGCAGGGTTACCGGCGGGGCGCTGTTCATCAGCAGTTTATCGTCGGGTTTCATCAGGTCCAGCCGCAGGATATATTTTTTCAGGCCCCGGTACGCGATGAGATTCAGGGCAAAATACCAGATGTTCAGCGTGATGAAATAAATAAACACCACGTAATTGAAATAGGTAATGATCTGTAAGAGGAGCTTCATCATTCAATACACCATGCGTTTGTAAATATCGGCCCAGCGAAAGCTGTCGATCTCCTCCAGTGAGATATAGGGAAGTGCGCTGACCTCCTGTAATTTCCGGGCGGCGCTGACCGGGATCATGACATGCTCATCATTGAAAAATGCCGCAATTTCTTTCCGGGTGATCTTGTCAGTAACGGAAATATACGCGCGCACCGCCGCCTGCCGGACAGCAGGGTTCCGGTCCGACAGCAGGGGGAGAACCCTCTCCTTCTGGCTCGCGCCCCCCACATTTTCGATAAAACGGAGACAGGCGGCAATCACCCCAGGGTGACGGCTTTTGTTCAGGACATCCCCGGAAAGTTCCAGCAGGTCGGCAAGATGGAGGCTGTTGATCGTTTCGAGGGCAATGATCTGCTGGGAGGGACTGTCATAGCGCTCCCGGATGATCTGCCGCAGCAGGGGGACGATATCTTCCCCCATGTCAACCAGGATATTTTTTATATACATCGGACTTACATAATTGAACATGAAGATCATGTGCACCAGCTGTTCTTTTATCCGGATATTATCGATCGTCCTCATTTCACGTATCGTGATAAGGCTCATTTCAACGTTCCGCGGGTCAAAGGTATAATTGGCCATCTGCTCCTCGGGGCGGAACAGACCGATCATATGCAGGGCGTGCATGATCTTTTTCTGCTTTCGGCACCTGAGGTCGCGGTAGACGTTCTTCAGGGACAATTTGCCGAGCGTGATCAGACGGTCCCGTTCTTTTCCTTTCAGGAGATCGATATACTGCTCAAGGTAGAGCAAATAGGTCATCGAATATTTTTTCCTGAGATGTCTGAATCCGTCCAGGATGTGGATGCTTTCGTCCGCAACCCCCAGAATGACAGGATCCCAATGCGCATGGAGCGCGCGATCGCGCCCTTCCTTAAAGTTATTGTAAACACGGAGATAAACTGTCACAAAGAACAGGATGACCGTCACGGTAAAAAAGAACAGGATCATCGCAAGCAGGAGGGTCAGGACAACTTTATCATTGCTGTCATGCATAAAACGGCTGATAAAGGTGTTCAGGATATCGGTCATGGCATCTGCCCGGATAGTCGTTTGACGCGCGCCGATAATTCCACCAGGGAAAGGGGTTTCATCAGGTAGTCCTCCGCTCCCGCATCGAAGGCTTCCGCGATCTCTTCCTCGTGCCCGAAACGGCTTAAGATCATGATGGGGACCGCGGCGAGTTCGGGGATGCGGTGGAGCGCACGGACCATTTCGATCCCGCCCTCGGGCACCAGGGTGTCAACCAGGATGACGGCAATGTCGCGCTTGTCCTTTAGGGCTGCGATCTCCTGAGTGTCCCCGACGATCCTTGGGAAAAATCCGTCTTTTGTCAGCCGGTGCGTTATAATATTGCTTGAAACGGGATCCGGGTCGGCCAGAAGGACCTTCCGTTTCAGGGGCAGGGTCTCGCCGTAGAACTGGATCGGCCGGGAGTCGGGTTGTTTGGAAATAACGATCAGCTGTCCGGCAAGCTTCTTAACCTGTTCCTCGAGCGTCTCTTCCGCGTTGATGGTTGAGATCACGGCGCGCAAGCCCGGCGTAATTGAAAGCCTGGTAATGTCCCTGACGCTCTCCAGATAGCGTACCCTGATATTTTCCAGTCCCGCCATCACATCATGCTCCGATTTGTTCATGATCGCAAAAACAATGGATTTTTGCGTCCAGGAGGCGGCCTGCAGTTTTTCCGAACACATCTGCTTCATCAGGCCGGCAATCGTCTTGATCAGCCTGTCCCCCGCTTCAAGCCCGAAATCGCGG
>JAFGVT010000186.1 GCA_016937825.1 Fidelibacterota bacterium
AAGGTCAGAACGGAGGTCTCGGCCGCCACGATCGATACCATGACCGCCCACCAGGGAAGCTTGTTCCCGCCGCTGAAATAGTCTTTCATGTTCTTCACGCTTTTTCCCAGGACGGAACCGGCGACGAAAACACCGGTCATAAATGCCGCAATAATGGCGATGTCTATCCAATGCATGAATTTCCCTTTCTTGCTTATATATTAAAAAAAAGCCCGCCCCGATCTTCTTCGGGACGGGCAAATATACAACAGATGCGGTTTTAATGAAATTAAAAACTGAATCCGGTTTCAACATTCATGATCGTAACCCCTTCCGTTTTGGGTTCGATCACTTCATCGCCGTTCATATCGCGGTAGGTGCGCATGTAGTTATAGACGATGCTCACGCCGCCGCCCAGGTCCATCCCGATGCGCGCGCCCATCAGCGTGCGTTCGGAGGGATGTTTGAAGTCAAAGGGCTTGGGGTCGTTGTTCCGGTGATAATAGGCGGTGATCTCGGATACGAGCGGGATCGCGCCGTGCGGGACCGACGCTTCAGCCTGGAAGGTCTGCAGGACATCGCCCAGGCCCGATACCATGTTCATGTAGTTGAAATCAAGCGTAAAGAAATTGATGATATTTATCCCTACAGAACCGAAGAAACCCTGTGATTTCGGCAAATTCATGGCCAGTAATTGATCGTATTTCGTTTTCGCGATGAAGCGCATGTCCTCATCCTGAACAAAATACACGCGGTTCAGGTCGTAGTTCTTGTCAAAGAACCCGTACTGAAAATTCTCCTGAGCCCAACGGTATTCCAATCTGGCATTCAGAAAATTGCTAACCGTGATGCCGATACCGACGGGAGACGTTCCGATGAACACATCGTCTTTCGTCAGATCGAGCAGCTGGGTATTCCCGTCAAGGTAACCCAGGATCGCACCGACCGAATAGATCTCGAGCGAGAAGCCGCTGCTTCTGAAGATCGGGATCGTAATGTCGAGACTTGCCGAAAAGACGGACGGATGCTGCACCATCAGGGTGTCGATCGTCGGGATCCGGATCGTCTGAATGCTGTCGATATTTTCATATCCGTCATACGAGGGGAACATCGGGGCGATGTAGGTATCCAATATTTCCTGCGTCAATCCTTCTACCCAGGTATATTCCCATAAATTGTCTCCGTCGTCATCAACGTCTGCGGCATCCGCGATGCCGTCGCCGTCGGTATCGACATGAAAGTCAGCGTTGTTCGGGAACATATCCATCAGGTCGGCAAAGCCGTCGCCGTCGACGTCCTCTTCAAAGGCGTTGAAAGGGTTCAGGTCCGCAACCGCGCTGAGTCCGATCTCGAGGAAACCTCCCACGGCAAAGCGTCCGCCCAGAAGTCCCGGCATGGAACTTACGCCGCTCAATTCGGTCCAGTCGGCAATAAAACCGTAGAACCCGATGGCCAGTCCGCGCTCCTCTTTCTTTTTATTGTTGAAGCCGAACTCGGTTCCGAAACGCTTTTTAACCGGATACTCGAGCATGTTGGTGTACCGGTCGATCGAGATACCGTTGACGAAGGTAATGTCATCCAGGCCGCCGATGCGAAAATAGAATGGATCATATTTCGTTGCCCAGCTGAGGAAGTACAGAGCATTCAGGTAGTCCTCGAAATCATCCCAGTTGTGTTTGCTGATCTTTCCCTCGCTGTTGATGTAGACGGCCAGATCGAGCCCCATGCTCAGTTTACCGATGGTAAAGGTCGGCCGAAAAGCGATCTGATTGTAAAGTTCTCCATTCAATGTTACGGCACCGACTCCCAGGCCTGTCTGGAACATGGAAGAGAGTCCCGTATCATCCCCGTCACCGCCGAACGCGGCCATCGGCAACAGGAAGAACAAAATCGCACATACTAAAATGCTTACTTTTTTCATCTGATCTCTCCTTATGGGCTTAATTCATATCTATTGTAATATAAACGTGATTTTTCTCAAATGTTATCTTTTTCTTTACATCATGAAATAATTTTAAATTTTCCCCGGATGCCGACGGTGTCGTCCTTGATCACCGCAACATGAAGGATCTCCGCAAGGGCCGAGGCCTCATCGAGCACTTTTTCGATATCCCCCTTGCCTTGCACCCTGTTGGCAAATGCGGTTGCATACATATCCGCCAGTATAGGGTTCCGGCACGCAACGGAGACCAGGTCGGCCTTTCCGTAGCTGAAGGAGTGGCCGAAGGTGCCTGAAGAGGCGCAGAGTCCCAGGGGTGAATATTCCGGCGGCACCTCGAGATGGATCTTTCCCGATAACGGGCTTGCACCCGCGGATAAAGCCACCCGGACCGGGGAGCGGAATTGAAGGTAATCGTCACCTCCGTTCTCGATGACGATCTCGTTGAACCCGAAATGACGGCTGCATGCCTTGCCGAGATACGCCGAAAAGGCTCCGGCGATCCCCGCCATGGGGCCGACATCCGCTTTTCGGGAACATGCGGCAAGTTCTTTGATCATCTCCGGCGCATCCTGAGCGCAGTCAAGCGGGACGCGGGATGCTCCGAATTCGGGATGCCCGGCCAGATACGCTTCAACCGCAGCGCGCAAGGCGCGGCATTGCCGGTCGATAAAATCACGGACCGTTTCACTGCATGTGCCGGATTCTTTGTCATAACCGACCCAGATATCCGTTTCACGGAAACGGTAGGTGAACGAGTCGAAACGCCCGCCCATTTTTTGCCGGTAAGTACGGGGTTCGTACATGGTCAGGTGTCGGTCCGCAAGGTTTTCAGCGTTGTGCCCTCCGGAAATGCCTGAACCGGCTCCGTCAGGAAAAAGTGTTTGTTCCGGATCTGTTCTTTCAGCAACTCCGCGATGCGCCGCGCCTTTTTCAGGGAGGACAGGGGCGCGGTCGGCGTATCCTTTCCGTTCAGCAGGATCTTCCCGCTCCGAAGCTGTTCGTAATTTGCCGTGATCAGGACCGGGTTCCCGGGCAAGCCGTAATCCCGTACGCAGGTATCGATCTGCCGGTTCCGGATGCAGACCCTGCGTGCCATATCGTCATCCAGGACCGGGATCGGGATGCCGATGCCGATGAACATGCTGACGCCGTATTTTTTATAATATGCCGCTTTGATGAATTCGGGGCTCATCTCTTTCATATCGCCGATCACGGCGAGGGTCGCGGACTGCGTGAGCGGAATCCCGTATTCGTTCCGTTCCGAGGCGGTGCGGAACTGCGTCCCGTACCAGGACACGTAACCCTGCGCGCCGCAGAGGAAGATCCGCGTTCCGATCCCGATCGTGCGCAGGTCGGGGTCATTGAGCAGGGGGCTCAGTTCACCCGAGGTCGAATAATTCACATTGCCGCACCCGGGCTTCAGAACGCCCATATAGGTATATTTCGTTTTGTCGGTGGAATTTGTGGCGGCGGGATAATTCTGATAGGCGTTCCGTGGATTGAAGAGAAACATTTCATTGACCGAGTCGCGGTTGATCGCGGCTTCGATCTCTTTGCGGGGGTAGCAGTCCGTTCCCTTGCCGGAAGCCTTCAGGCGCACATCCTTCCCCGCGATCAGGTCCTCGATGACATGCGCCCCGCCGTAGCGGGGATCCGTCGCCGATTCCTGCGTCGCCCCGATATACGCATCGACCGCCGCAATGCCGCCGTAGGCTTCAACGCCGTTCAGGGTGATATGCTCCATCCGCATCGCGGGAGCGGGATGCCCAAAATTGATGAAGGCGCCGGAGGAACACATCGGGCCGAAGGTGGCGGTCGTGACCACATCCACGTTTTTGGCAACGGTTTCCGGACCTTCGCTTTCCGCCAATCTGGAAATCTCTTCGGCCGTCATGATGACGGCTTCACCGGCGGCGATCTTCTGATTGATCTCTTCGTAGCTTCGCTTCATGGCTTCCCTTGTTACTTGAGGCAATATACTAAATTTTTAGCGCGAAAGGTATCATGTTTTGGACAGAAGAACCCCCCGGCAGAGCATTTGATGGGCGGCAGACCGTGAAAACCGGTAAAAACACGGCCAGGACAGGCTTTTGCCTCGGCATTTCTTCCGGTCCCGTCCTGAGAACCGTGACGCGTCGCGGCTTGATTCACCGCGCCCTGTCCAGGGGAAAGGAAAAATATTGTGCAATCCCGTTTTATCCCTTAAATTCGTGCACGTGACCTGATAATCCTAAGCATGATGAAGGTGAGATAAACGATGGACATACGCATTCACGAATACGATCTTCCGCTGAAATACAAATTCGGGATATCCCGCGAGACCCGGACGGTGCAGAAAACGGCTATCGTGGAAGTCCGCGACGCCGGACTTTCCGGTTTCGGCGAGTGCGTGGCCAATCACAAATATTACAAGTTCACGATCGATATGATCCGGGACGACATTCACGCCGTCGCGGATCTTCTTTCCGGCACGGACCTGATTGCCACGCCTCCGGAAAAGGTATGGGAACTGCTGGCGCCCGGTTTGCATCATAACCCCTTTGCCCAATGTGCCCTGGACATGGCCCTGTACGACCTCTGGGGCAAGAAGCAGCATCGCCGCACCTATGAGCTTTGGGGGCTGGACATCCGGAACAACCCCGTCACCGACTATACGATCGGCATCGACGAGATCGATATCATGATCAGAAAGATGAAGGAATTCGACGGCTGGCCGGTCTTTAAGATCAAGCTCGGAACGGACCATGACATGGAGATCATGCGCCAATTGCGGCGGCATACCGGCGCCGCGCTGCGCATCGACGCCAATTGCGCCTGGTCCGCGGATCAGACCATCGAATACTCCCATGCCCTGAAAGAACTCGGAGTCGAATTTATCGAGCAGCCCATGGACGCCGGCGCGTCCGCCGGGGATATGAAACGGGTGTTCGAAAGATCGGCGCTACCCGTGATCGCGGATGAAAGCTGCATTTCCGAGGAAGATGTCGACCGCTGCCGGGGATATTTTCACGGTGTAAATATTAAAGTCGTAAAATGCGGCGGCCTGACCCCCGCCCGCCGGATGATCGCACGCGCCCGGGAACTGGGCATGAAGGTCATGGTCGGCTGCATGACCGAATCGACCGTCGGCATTTCGGGGATCGCGCAGCTGCTTCCCCTGCTGGACTACGTTGACATGGACGGCCCCCTTCTGCTGGCAAAGGATATCGCAGAGGGCGTCCGCATCGACCGCGGCGTCGTGCATTACGCCGACACGCCCGGGAACGGCGTCGTCTTAACCGGTTTTAAGGAATGATTGGGGAGGGTCCTATGAGCGATACTGCTTTGCTGACATGGAAGGTCCAGCTGGCGCGCCGCAATCCCGCACGGGCGATATCCGTTCTGCTGCTGATCCTGATCTGCACCTATTTCGTGTACTTCACCCTGAATGACATTCTTCTCAGCCTGATCGCCTTCCTTGTTCTCTTCCTGATGGTCATCCCCTATTATGTCCCCGTAACCTTTATTCTCACCGACGAAAGCATCATCCGGAAAATGCCCTTCTCCAAACAGGTCCGTTTCTGGAATGAATTCAAGCGCTACGATGTTGACAGGAATAACATCAAACTGTATACGATGTCCCAATCTTCGCGTCTGGACAACTACCGCTCCCTTTTGCTGATCTGCAGCAAAAACGCAGAAGACGTGCTGGCGATTGTCAGGGAAAAGATCGATCCCGCCGCGGCCGGGGAGACACCCGGAGTATGATGCGATCAATCACCGTTCATTTTTATATCGTGACGCAGAACTTTAAATTGTGCATTGAGGGTTTTTTTTATTATATTTTTCCGATGTAATAACTTATGTCACGTGTATTGCATTATTCTAATGCAAAAAAGGGGTATGCTTGGAAGATAAGGTTTTCGAACAGGAGATGATCGACAAGATCGCCGGAAAGATCGTTGACAGGCGTTTGTCGGTCCCTGCCGTCTTATTCCTTGAGGTCATGAAACCGATCAGTTTTTTCGGCGCGCAGACCCTGAATTTTTTCGGCCCCATCATCGAGTCTTTCCTTAAGGCCGGGAACCGGTATTATGATTTTACCGAATTCCTGGAAAAGCGGGAAAACGTCGAGCGCATCCTGCGCCGCGTGGAGGAACTCGAGGACGCGCTCCCG